>JAOMSY010000080.1 GCA_028355575.1 Francisellaceae bacterium
GTCAAGCACAAGCAGCAATGGAAGCTTTAGCCAAAAAGAAAGCTCAAGAAGCTGAAGCATTAGCTAAACGTAACTCTGAGTTAGCTAAGACCACCAATAAATACATCACTCTAATTCAACAAACCATAAGAGCAAACTGGATTGACCATGGAAACTTAAGCAGCCAGCTATCGGTTAAAGTATCCATTTCACTCTCCCCATCTGGAAGAGTACAGAGTGTCAATATAATTGATTCGAGTGGAAATAGCGCCTATGACAGACAAGCTGTGCTTGCCATAGAAAAGTCTTCACCCTTGCCGATACCAACCGACCCTGAACTGGTTAATGAATTCAGAAAAATAACCTTAACGCTTGGAGGAAATAACTAGTTATGCCGAAATACTTTTCCAAACTACTTACCATCCTGTTTCTATTTAATGTTTTGATAAACAGCTCTATTGCTGATGTATCAATCCATGTTAACAGCGGCATGGACAAACCAATCCCGATTGCAATTGTCGATTTCTCTGGGTCTAAGGATAGTAAGAATAATGTAAATACTGTCATCACTAATGATTTAAAATACTCAGGAAAATTTGATTTATTACCTCAAAGGAAAATGCCTTCATCCCCAGATAGCGCTAAAAAAATTGATTGGAACTTATGGGATAACACTGGTGTTGAATACCTTTTAGTCGGGCAAATCATCAAAAAAGCAAACAATACTTTTACCGTTCGATTTGAGCTCGCAAGCCCGCTAGGTAAAAAAACAATCCTTGGAAAAGAGTATAACAATATTCAAGCAAGCCAGTTTAGAAAATTAGCACATCGTATTTCTGATGAATTATACCAAACACTAACAGGTACGCGAGGCTATTTTTCTACGAAGCTGGCTTATATAGATGTCACTAACCCATACAGCATATCTCGATCAATTTATAAGCTTGTTATCTCAGATTATGACGGCGCTTCACCCCATACTTTGTTATCTCAAAAATCAAACCCACTTGCTTCTCCAGTATGGTCAACTGATGGCAAACAGATTGCTTATGTAAGCTACAACGGCGGAAGAATGGCAATCTATGCTGTAGATATCTCATCTGGTAAACGTAGACTAATTTCAAATACGCCTGGAATTAATAGCTCACCTGAATTTGTACCCAACAAAAATGAGATTATAGCCGCCCTATCACCAAAAGATTCGACTCAAACGAACCTGTATACGATCGACTTAACCACTAGAAAAAGAATTGCTAAGTTAACCGGTGTTGGTGCAAACACAGAGCCAGCTTTCTCTCCAAATGGGCAAAAAATTGCATTTACCTCGAATAAGAGTGGTTCACCTCAGATTTATATTATGGACAACAATGGAAGGCATGTTCACCGATTAACAAAAAGCGGGAAGCAAAACTATGACCCTAGCTTTATGCCAAATGGTCGGTCAATTATTTACATGAGTGTCAGTGACTATGATGGTCACTCTAGAATCGCCATACTAGACTTAACCAGCTTAAATAGTACTTATTTGACCAACGGGCCAATAGACAAATCTCCTAGCGTTTCACCAAATGGTCAAATGATCGTCTATACATCTCAAAGTAAAAATGGGCAAAACAAATTGAAAATGGTAACTAGCAACGGTCAATATACAATTACGCTTCCTGTTAATAACCCTGATGGAATTATTAAAACCCCTGCCTGGTCACCCTTTTTATAGCAACAAGTGGAAAGAATTGGGTATCTCTTCTAAAATTATTCATGTAAAAAAACAAAATGGTGATAATATGAAACTATTACAAAGCAGCCTACTAGCAGGTTCAATTACAGCAGCTGTATTTCTTACGGGTTGCGCAACCAGTGAAAAGCAGGCACCTGTTGTTGATGCAATTGGTCCGACAAGCGGGTTAGACCTAAGAGATAATTTCGAAAGCAAAACTTTAGCTCAAGCTGAAGGCGAGATAAATGACCCGAGCTCATATTCTCCTGAAGAAAAACAGCAATTAGCAAAATCATTAATGAATGTTAAAAATGTAAGTTACTTTGGTTTTGACAGTTTTGAATTAACTGATGAGTCCAAAGAAAATGCAGATAAAATTGCTGTTCTTTTAAAAGATTACCCTAAACAAACACTCAGAATTACTGGTCATACCGACCCTAGAGGCAGTGAAGAATACAACTTCAATTTAGGACAAAAGCGTGCTACTGCATTACAAGACTACCTTATTAATCAAGGTGTTTCTCCAAACCAAGTATGTACAGTTAGTTACGGTGAACTTCAATTAGCGTCATCTCCAGAAGACTATCAAGGTAATGCTGAATCAGCCTATCAACAAGATAGAAGAGATGTTCTAGAGTTTGGCAGTAACTGCTCTGGCAGCAATTAATCTATTTAAAAACTAAACTATAAATAATTCTTATCACATCCATAAGTTAAAAGTATTGCTTTCTTTATTCAAGGTATTGTTTTGCCAGCAGGTCAAAAGTATTCTATTTGTATACAGACCAGAAAATGGACATGAAAATGAGAAAAATATTTACATTATTAATAACTGTTACAGTGTGCTTTTTATCCGTTGGCGCATTTGCTCAAAGTGACACTTGGGTACAATATCAAAAATTAGAACAACCTTCGGTTTTAATGACCAGTCACAATGCAACATATAGCAACCAATAATATGGGGAGATACATACAGCTATATAAATTAAGCTGTCTGGATCGCTAAAGCGATTGCACCTTTCATCCCAGCTTCATCCTCCAAGCCAGGTGGCACAATATAATCACTTATATTATCTAGAATACAAGGGTGATGTACATAACCATTAAGTAATGTTTGAACCTTATTTCTAATCAAGGGAAAAAGTTGTTTTTGGTTCATCACACCACCTCCTATAATAATTTTTTTAGGTGAGCAAATTAAAATATAGTTCCTTAAAGCTTGAGCTAAATAGTCTGCCTCTATCTCCCAAGCGATATGCTCTTTAGGCAATACACTACAATGATCTACTTTCCAACGGGTATTGATTGCTGGCCCTGCTGCCATGCCTTCTAAACAGTCTGAATGATATGGACAAATTCCATTAAACTCAGGCAAATCATCCGCTGCTTTTTTGACAATAATATGTCCCATTTCAGGATGAATTAACCCATGCGCAAATTGATGATTAACAATATGACCAACACCGACGCCTGTGCCGACCGTAATATACAAAAAATCAGACAAATCCTTTGCTGCACCCCAAGTATACTCTCCTAGTGCGGCTACATTAACATCCGTATCAAAACCCATTGGAATATCAAAATTTTTTTGCATTTCGCCCAGAAAATTATACATCTTCCACTTGGTTTTAGGTGTATGGGTAATATAGCCGTATGTATTAGATTCAGGGTTTAAATCCACAGGCCCAAAAGCACCAATTCCAATACTAACAAGCCCTGACTGCTTTTTAAAAAAGTTAATTATTTTCGGCATAGTTATCGCAGGTGTCTCTGTATCTACCCGATAACTGTCCAGGATCTCTCCCTTATCGTTACCAATACAGCAAATAATTTTGGTTCCACCCGCTTCAATACCACCATATATCTTCATTTTTATCCTAAAAATAGCTCAACTACAAAAATATTTTATCCAATATACAACACAATTTGTATGATTTTAAATTTAACCTTGCTACTTACTTGTATTAATACGGTCTCCAAATTATCTTCATATTACAACCATTCAATAAACGATACGCTCTTGTTAAAAGTTGAAAATCTTAGTTTATGTTTATCAACAAGCCGTGGTCTGATGAAGATTATTAACAACGTAGACTTTTCAATCAATAAAAATGAGATATTTGCACTCGTTGGCGAGTCTGGCAGCGGAAAGTCCATGACAGCTAACTGCATTACCCGTCTTCTACCTGAAAACGCTAAATTTGTAGAAGGTTCAAAAATTTTGTTTCAAGATCAAGATATATTACTTAACTCTGAAGCCAAGATGAGAAATATTAGAGGTCGCGATATAGGAATGATTTTTCAAGAACCAATGTCAGCACTTAATCCTGTACTATCTATTAAAAACCAGTTAATGGAAGCACTTAAAACTAGCAAGCAAATGACCAAAGGCTTCTCGTTACAACAACAGTGTATTGAGCTTTTAGAAAAAGTTAGAATCCCTTCAGCTAAATCAAGATTAAACCACTATCCACACCAACTGTCTGGTGGTATGAGACAAAGAGTAATCATTGCAATCGCACTAGCAGGAAATCCAAAGCTTCTTATTGCCGATGAACCTACAACAGCATTAGACGTTACTGTAGAGGCAGATATTCTTAAGTTACTTAAAACGATCCAATCAGAACATGATTTATCAATACTTCTAATTTCACATGATCTAGCAGTCGTTTCTCAAATTGCTGACAGAGTGAGCGTCATGTATGCCGGTGAAATAATTGAAGAGGCTAAAACGAATGCTTTCTTTAACAACCCACTACATCCATATAGCCAGAAATTAATAAAGGCCAGGCCAAATAATAAAAACAGGAACCAAAAACTTATCACCATTCCTGGAGCTGTACCAAACTTTAATGATTTACCCACTGGTTGTAATTTTTATTCAAGATGCGAGCACCATGTAAACATTTGCAAACAACCGCAAAAAATATTGAACACCGGAAACTCTGAGCCACATAAAGTTCGTTGTCATAAATGGGGAAAGTTATTGCCATTAGAGGATAATATAAAGGATGATGTACTCCCCAATAAAATTGCCTCCAAAAATAATTTTCTAAACGTCTCAAACCTTTCTGTATGGTTCCCAATAAACAAAAGGCTTATTAACCGTTCAAAACACTATATTAAAGCGCTTAATAATGTCAGCTTTTCAATAGGCCAAGGCGAAACTATTGCTGTCGTAGGAGAGTCAGGATGCGGGAAAAGCACACTTGCAAAAGCGATGCTAGGTTTAATTGAACCAACTACAGGAAATATAAGACTAAACACCAAGTTAAATACCGAAAGAACTAGTATTTACAATATTATACAAATGGTGTTTCAAGACCCTTTTAGTTCAATGAACCCCAAAATGATGGTTAAAGATATTCTGCTTGAAGGCATAAAAGCACTTAAGTTGATAAAAAAATCTGAACAAGAGCAAGAAGCACGGCGTTTAATTAGTCTAGTAGGATTACCTGACAATTCACTCGAACGCTACCCACATGAATTCTCAGGTGGGCAAAAACAAAGAATTGCAATCGCTAGAGCTTTATCCGTTAAGCCGCAACTTATTATTTGCGATGAACCGACTAGTGCGCTTGACGTGCCTGTACAAGCACAAATACTCAATCTATTAAAAAATTTACAAGCTGAGCATAATCTCTCATATTTATTTATATCGCACGACCTTTCAGTTGTGTCTTATTTAGCAGATAAAATTGCGGTTATGTATTTAGGTGAAATTATTGAACTAGGCTCTCAAGAAGAAGTATTGAACAACCCCAAACACCCCTATACTTTTAGCTTAATTCAATCAGCTCCAGGTATTAATAAGCCATTGAACAAGGCTATTTTATCGAGTGAATTACCATCCCAAATCACCATACCATCAGGCTGCCCTTATCATCCAAGATGTAATAAGGCAAAAGAAAAATGT
>JAOMSY010000081.1 GCA_028355575.1 Francisellaceae bacterium
TCACCTCAATCGTCATTCCGTGACTTGATCACGGAATCCATATGGATATGAGGCAAAAAAGAGAATTTAATTTTGTTCTATCATCACTATAAAAATGGATGATTTGAATAAAATTTAATATCTATGACAATAATAATGGATATGCAGGGTTAAATATGTTGATTAATTGATGATTTATGGGGTTGTTAGTATGTTTATGTTAACTATTAATTGTTAGAAGATAATAATGGACACTAAAGAAACAATATCTAAAGAAGTTTCCTCCTTATACGATGAAGGCGCGAAAATAACGCAAGCCTTTATTAAAAAGGACAAGAAACAAAACTTCCAGTATGAGTATCAGAAATGGTACACAAAAGCTCTCCGTGTTGTAAATGTGCTTGCGCCAGACAGGTATTCAGAGTTTAAGTCATATTATGAAATAGATCCCAAAAGAAAAAGTCTTGGGTACGGAACCTATGTAATACAAGACTATATAAAAGGCGTTGCACCAAGTAGTTATAGCTATCCAGATTTCGACACACAAGAACAAGTTAGCAAGTGTTTATTTAATCAATTAACCATATTTCATTCATTATCGGAAAGAGTGGCTTCGGTTCTATCAAATATTGATGGTCAGTTATTATCGGAGCTACAGGATGCCGAGCTAGAAACAGCAAAACAGTTGATCAAGGTAAGTGTACGTGCCGCCGGCTCATTGGCAGGAGTGGTTGTCGAAAACCACCTGCAAAAGGTAGTAAAGGCACACGGCATAACAATGCGTAAGAAACATCCAACTATAAGTGATTTAAACGATCCTCTTAAAAACGATGGAGTTATTGATACGCCAACATGGAGAAAGATTGCCTATTTAGCTGATATACGAAATATTTGCTCACATAAAAAAGATGCTGAACCAACTAAAGAGCAAGTAACAGAACTCATTGATGGAGCCAATTGGCTAATCAAAAATGTCTTCTAACAATCACATCAAATTCGCTCCCTTCGGTCGCCGGACACTCCTGACGTTGCGCCGTTTATGTGAGCGTTATTTATCTTTAGGTAAGATCATTTTGCGAGAAAGGTAATGACGCAAACGAATGATAGCAATATTACGATTTATTAATTTAACCCTAACAATCAATCATTAAAGTCGATTTGGTCACCTAAGTTACATTTATTAGCCCAACCAAGATACCATCCTATGGCTTAATCATGAGATCAATTATCAAGACAGTACGATTCTTTTTTTATTTGTAAGCATAAAAATAAGATTCAATACCGCCATAATTAAAAACATGTAGATAAAATTAATATGTAAAATATTAATTACAAATATGAACACGGTCCCTAAAACCATAAACAATGCATTCATTATATTATTAACTGAAATAATACGAGATAAATAACTTTGTTCTTTGGTATGCTGCATTGATGTATAAAGCGGAATGGTATATATCCCTGCAAAAACTGCAATGAATAAAAAGCTGATAATAATTAACCAACTTTTTACATCTTCAAGTAACGACAGCAAACCTATTTCTTTAATTGGAACAGCGTGTATGTAGGATGAAATGGACAATAAAGTTAATGCCGCACTTATTAATAAACCACTATAAAAAACTACCTTTTCTCGATTGAATTTTTTAACTAGCTTTGTGCAAGCGTATGCACCAATTGATATCCCAATTGAAAACAATACCAAAAATAATGTCGCAATACTTTCCTTGCCATGAATGCTACTTTTTACATAAGGCACTATCTCAGTTAGAAGGATAATACCTAGTCCCCAAAACCACGATATTAAGATAATCATATTCCACGATTCTGCTTGTTTATAACAGTGTTTTACCAGTGTATAGGTAGCAGCAAAAATATTTGGTTTTATATGGATATTCTTATCTCCATTGCGATTAGTAGAGACAAAGAAACTAATCGTTAGCCCAGCACTTGCCACAATAATTAAAATGGCAATGATAATGTAATTACCATAATGACTATCCACAAAAACACCGCCAAGCAATGTTCCTGTTAGAATTGCCAAGAACGTTAAGCTCTCAACCAATGAATTTGCTGGCAATAGTTTCTCATCTGGCACAATCTCAGGTAGTAAGCTGTATTTTATCGGCCCAATAAAAGCTGATTCGATACCAACTAAAAATATCATTAAGGTTAAAAGATAAGATTGCTCAAAATAAAAGCAGATAGAAAATAAAATCACTACCATCAAACCATAAAGTTTAATGCCTCTTAGGACATAAGCTTTATTAAATTTATCAGCGATTTGACCCGCTAATGCAGAAAATAAGAAGAATGGTAGAATAAAAAATCCCGTTGATAAAGAGATAAGCAAACTACTGTCTTTTAGGCTAATGTATGTTAAATAAAACAATAGGGTGGTCTTTACTGCATTACTGTTTAATGCGCTTAAAAACTGAACGATGAATAAGCTAATAAAGCTACGATTTTTAAATAAGCTGTTATTTGGGTTAGTAGTCATAAACGTGCTCTATTTCTACATTGCTAGAGGCCATTAAAATAGAAACTGCTTTAGACAAGTAGTTAACTGGCGCGACAAGATAAATTCTATCTTTACTTTTTTCGGTTAACACATCCTGTCTGAACATCTCTTCCATGTTTGGATCATCATTTTCCCACTGACTATTTGCAATGATGCTAAAGGTTATATAAGTACTATTGCCAGCTATATTAATAAACTTGCCTTCATTGCTTAGCTTTTCAGCTGCATATTTATAGGCATCTAACCGAGGTAGTAACATTAAATATGTATTTGAGGCGTAAGCTTTAATTTTGTTATATGGTACCAACTTTGGAGGATTGTTGAACTCGAATACAGTTGCGGTATCTGTGCTCTCTACTCCGTATTTTTGATGAGAGGCATAACCAATAATTTCCGCATAAATTGCTTTTGCAATATACTCGGTAGAAAGAATATATTTACGCTCTATTTTTCTAACAAAACCTTTTCCAAAGGTGCTATTGTCTAACCATAATCCTTTTAGCGCACCAATATAATCAAATTCAAACCAAGGGTCTTTTTTAATAAAATCCACATAATCTTGTGCTACTTTCTGGCTATAGTTATCCTCTTGAACACGACCTGATATATCGTAACTCATTGTCCCCATGCTTTTCTCATAAAAGCCCCTTAGTACGTACTCTAAAGTTGTGCTTGAACCAATAACGTATAGCATTAACTTTGCATCAGGATTATTAAAATCTTTATTTTCAGCCAGATCCATTACTGCGCCATACGTTTCCCAATATTGCATAGTGGCATCATAAAATGGGAATTGAGAAGGGACACCATATTTAAGTAATTGCGCATACTCTTCAGGGCTAAAGACTAAATACCACTCTGGTATTGAATATAAAGTTGAACTCAAATCGCGGTTGTATTGCGTTGGTATTTTTATATCTGAGGTGTTTATATTTGAATACTTAATATAAACAGGTTGTGTCGTTGATCCTGACACTAAAATATTCAATAACAATAAACTGAACATGACTAGAAAACTTATAATGACACAGTACTTTAGGCGCATAGCAATATTTCTCCTATTTCACCTTCTTGAATAAAACCAACATATTTTTAGATGGATCACCTTTTTGTAGTAAACGACCTGATTCCATTGGTTTTAAATTATACTTATCAAGAATATTTTCCCAGTCTTGAATGCTTCTAAATAAGCGATATTCTTGGTCTTCTGTTTTCCATTTTTCTTTGGTGCCTAGATTAAAAATAGAATGAATTAAATTACAAAATTCAATTTCACTCTTAGTTTGACAGTCATGATCTCTTAACACGAAGTAACCACCTACTTTTAGAGTTTTCACCATACTTTGTATAAATGATTCCATCTTCTTATCTATAATATGATGCAACCCAATATAGCAAGAAATAACACTCAAAGAGTTTGGCTCGATCTGATTAATAGGGGCGTAATCATCTAGTGGTACATACTTGAAGTTCTTTTTTAATTTTCCTCGCTCCAAAATATCAATCAGCCCGTTTTTAGGTTCAGCCTCATTCATCACATAAGCTGAACCTGAGATGTTAAGATTTTTCATATTATCTTTAACATGTCGACCTAAAGTCCCAATTTCTAAATACCCATTTAATGCATCTGTGACCTTATTCATTTTGAATAACTGTTTTGTTTGTGAAGCAATGACTTGTTTTTGCTTTTTAAGCGAGGGTAGGGCATATTTAAAATCTGCCAACTTAGGTGTAATATTCTTTAGGTTTTCTTGAATATCATTGTAAATATCAATTACTTCATCATGTACGAAGATTTTATCTTTAATCAACGCAAAGAATGCATCTTCTGGGTATAACCTAAAGACATTTTTTAGAAATAAATAAAGTTTGTCGTGAGTTTTAGTATCAGTAAGTACTTGCTTATAGATATCTGTATTTATCATTTTCTAATCTCCTTAGATAAATAGTTTTGATAGTATTTATTAAAGAAGCTACTCTGAAACCGATACTCTAGGTCTAGTTTTTCTTTAAGCTCAAAATACTTATACATATTGGGATATGCTTGGTGTAACTGTTCAATTGTTGCGTGTAATTGATAAGGTAGATAATATTTACCATCGTATTTTAATGCCTTATCTATTAGTTGGCGGGTCCATATTCCTACTTTATTTCTCGAAAGTTCATCCGTGTTTTGGCGATAATAAAGCACATAAGCAAATACTTCTTCATCAGCCCATGCTAATAAAGTACCAGGATCTTTTTCAGCGTGACGGATAGAGATATTTAGTACATTTACATTGTAATCATTTAGTATTTCACCCATTTCTTTTACAAATGATTCAACATGTCTAACTGGGACAAAATATTCCTGTAATATCCAGCTGAAATTTTTACCAGATATCGGGTTTAATTCTGCAACATTATATCCGGCTTCATAATTTCTTGAGTGCACTATATTCTTCAAAAATACTAACTTATCTAAAATATATTCTCGCCTCCATTTACCAAAAGGGGTCATTGAAATAGCCCACAGAAAATACATGGCAATTGGATGCACTCTTTTCGGTATCTGTAAATCATTCAGGTTAGTTTCTTTATCTGTTTTAATCCAAGAAACAGCATTAACTTTTTTATATTTTTTAGGGTAGATGTCGGCATTATGGAATACGACATCTTTATTTGATTTAACTTTACTGTCAAAGAACTGTTTATATTCTGTAATAGGTATTCTTCGATTAACCCGAAGTAAATTTGCATTCTCCACAAGCTCAAGCTCAGCAATTAAGATAATTCCAAGACCACCATAACCACCAATTGCGCCATAGAATATTTCGCTATTTTGTTCTGGTGTAGCTTTGACGATTTCCCCGTTTGCTAAAGCAATGGTTATACCTTTGACAGACATAACGACCGGACCAAGACCAATATAGCGACCATGAACATTAACACTCAAG
>JAOMSY010000082.1 GCA_028355575.1 Francisellaceae bacterium
TGATGGTAATCTACATACTCTGTAATCCATACAACAGGATCTGCATAATTTACATTCCAAATATAATTGTCGAACTTAGCTTGATATCTCTGAGCAAAACTAAAGTCACCTGGTGCTGGTTCAGCAAATGTAACAAGTTTTACGTGATCAGCTGAAAATCCATTTTCTAATAAATAGGCACCCATCAATACTGAAACACCCGCGCCAAGGCTATGACCAGTTACAATGATATCACTATTCTTATTTACATTTTTAGTGAACCAAGCATTAAATTTTTTATCTTTAATTGCTTCATTTAGATATGCATTAAAGCCAGTATGTACGTGTGTCCCTGTGTTTAAAAATTCTGTCGGCATTGCCATTGAATCTAATAACCAATTACTCCAGTCATCTGAGCCTCTAAATGAGATAACAACTTGGTTTCCTTTATACGCGACAAAAACCTGAGTTCGTACCAAGAAGCTTTCAAGATTAACTTGTTCAATTGCATTCAATTGTCTTTGATTATCATTAATGTATTGCTCAAGAAAATGATTTTTCTTAACCATATTATTATTTACATTAGATGAATACTGACTGGTTTGAGGGTATGTATTAAAAAATTCTGTCTCCCAGCCATTTTCTTCAAAATAGTTAATTGAATCAGAAATATTTTTAGTATCAGCCACATTTTGATTATGATATGCAGCTGATGATGCTCTAACGGCCATTTTCTCCTCATCAATTGAGATATTTGCTGTAGCTAAACCGCTTAGTGCTAAAAATATTACTGATGCTTTTTTTAATGTATTTATCATTTTATTATCCTTGTAGACCAATTCTTATAAAGTTTGAAAACGTCATCAGTTTAAGATAAATACAAATTAATATCTGTTTCAGGAAGGTAACATGTTGTATCAATTTTGATACATCAAATTTGAAGAAGTCAAAGTACATGATTAAACATAATATACTGACAGCCATTTTTACCATCTGTATATCTAGTCGGATAAAATAAAAGTGAAAATTCTAAATCTCTTTAATGGCAAATAAAGCTCATAAGAAAAATCTTATTCACTAACTTGCAAAGAATCTACTATTCTCTTTAATCCGTAACCTTGAAAGCATTTATAATTTTAATTATATAGAATACTTAAAATAAGATTATGTTTCATAACTATGCACTTATTAAAAAACAAATCAATCTTACTAATATTAGTAGCCATTCTTTCATCTGAATTATTCTACTTTTATATTTCTATGTTGAAATCATCTGTTAGTACATTATCTGTATTAATGATTAGGGACTATAATCTAACTGCCCCAAATTTATCTGTGATTGTGTCTGCATTTTATATTACCGCATTAATTTTAAAAATCCCTGCAGGTGTTATTGTTGATAGATACGGGCCAAAGTATCCGCTTGTTATTGCCATTATATTAACTGCTATAGGGACTTTTTTATTTAGTCAATCTTCAAGTTTACTGTTATTCTCATTATCAAGGGCAATTATTGCGATTGGATATAGTTGTTCTTTACTAGCAACTGTTAAAATTCTTGCAAAGTATTTACCAGCAAGACTCTATGCATTATTAATTGGCTCAACTTTATTTTGTGGCTACCTAGGTGCTTCTTTTTCTGGGTACCCCTTAGCAACTATTATTAATATCTATCCTTGGTCACAGGTTTTTGTATGGATATCGATAATAGGCATCACATTAGCTATTATCATATTCATAAGTTTAGATAGCTCAAATGATATAAATGAAAGTACAGACCACACACTTCTAAAAACAATTACACAAAGTTTAGGATTATTAAAACAACCTCAAATTGTGATTTTAGCTATCTTTACTGGCGTTATTGTTTCGGGCGCAATAGGAATTGCAGATTTATGGGGTCGGTTGTACCTATATAAGTTTTCTGATATTGATAAAGATAGCGCCGCTTTTGTATCAACAACAATGGTATATCTAGGTATTTCTATTGGTTCTCTTATTTGGGGGACAATTCAGTCTGCTATTCAAGGTGGTCGTAAAACTTTATTTTTAATCACCCTAATTAACGCACTATTAATTATTGCTTTCTTTTTCTTTGGTATACGCTCAATTACAATGCTTTCAATCATTGGTTTTTTAATTGGCGCGACGTCAGCATCAAAAGTTATTTGTTATGATATTGCTCGGTCATTAGTCGACTATAAAAACCTTGCAGTCATTGTTGGCATTTTAGCGATGTCAGTAACAGGTATGGCGGCTGTCATTCAATTAATCGCAGGGACTGTTTTAAAATTAAGCCAACAAATTTTCACACAACCAGAAACAAACTATACGATTACAATCTTATCACTCCCATGTATTTTGATACTAGCCGCCATATTGTCACTTTTTATTAAACCTAAAATAGATAGCAAATAATATTGATATTAGTTTGATTTTTATAGTCTTATTATCTACATTTTAAGTGTGTAATATAAATCAAACTAGGAGTAGTTAATATGACAAAAATTAAATCACTTAAATTAGCCCTTGCCGGTTCAATCGGACTTTCAGCAGTTCTATTAACAGGTTGTGCAAGTCAAATGCCAGAAGGTATTATTTATACTAATGTAAAAGGCGCTTGGTCAACAGGTGAGAAAGTAAATAATGGTGTAGATATTACAAAAGAAGGTAAAGCTTGCTCAAACTCATATTTAGCAATGGTTGCAGTAGGTGATAGCAGTGTTGAGACAGCACAGAAAAATGGTGGTATTAAAAATGTAGCTTCTGTAGGTTATTCTGCAAATAATATCTTAGGTATTATCGGTACTTACTGTACTACAGTTAAAGGTAATTAATATATAAAGCTTTATTAGTGCTCTCTCGTTGAGAAGAATTCAACTTTAGGGTATCTCTCTTCTGAAAGCTGAAGATTAACCCGTGATGGTGCAAGATAAGTTAAATGATCTCCACCGTCATAGGCTAAATTCTCAGAACATTTATTTTTAAAATTTTCTAACTCTTTGGGGTCTGTACAACTAACCCATCGAGCTAAATTTACATTAACCGCTTCATAAGCACATTTAACACCATATTCATGTTCTAACCTATGTGCAACCACATCAAACTGCAAGACACCAACCGCACCTAGAATAAGGTCATTACTATTTAACGGTTTAAATACTTGCGTTGCACCCTCCTCTGAAAGCTGTACTAATCCTTTTTGTAATGCTTTCATCTTCAGGGGATCTTTTAATCTCACCTTTCTAAAAAGCTCTGGTGCAAAGTTTGGTATACCAGTAAACTTAAGGTCTTCTCCTGCCGTAAAAGTGTCACCAATCTGTATAGTGCCATGATTATGCAGTCCTATAATATCACCCGGATAAGCCTCATCAATATTCTCACGATCACCAGCCATAAAAGTTAATGCATTGGCAATTTGAACATTTTTCCTAATTCGAACTTGGAACATTTTCATGCCTTTCTCATATCGACCAGAACAAACTCGTAAGAAAGCAATTCGGTCACGATGCTGCGGATCCATATTTGCTTGAATTTTAAATACGAACCCTGATATCTTCTCTTCGGTTGGCATAATATCTCTAGGTTCTGCCTCTCTCTCTACAGGACTAGGCGCATATGCTGCAAATGCATCTAACATTTCTTGTACGCCAAAATTACTAATTGCTGTCCCAAAAAATACTGGTGTTAATTCACCAGTTAAATACTCATTTAAATCAAACTCGTTTGAAGCTCCTTTGACAAGCTCTATTTCTTCTCTCAAATCATTGGCTAAGGCACCAATTTTGTTATCAAGCTCAGGGTTATCTATCCCTTTAATCACCTCAAACTCATATAAATGATCACCGTGACCTGTTTCGAATAAGTGTATTTCATCTTTTACCAGATGATAAATGCCTTTAAAAAACTTACCCATTCCAATAGGCCAGGTAATTGGTGCACATTTAATTTTTAAAATATCTTCAACTTCGTCCATTAATTCTATTGGATCCCGGGTGTCACGATCAAATTTATTAATAAATGTGATAATAGGCGTTGTTCTTAAACGACAGACTTCCATTAACTTAATTGTTCGACCTTCAACACCTTTAACACCATCTATTACCATTAAAGCTGAATCAACAGCTGTTAATGTACGATAGGTATCTTCTGAGAAGTCTTCATGTCCAGGCGTATCTAATAGATTGATTGTTTTCCCATTATAAACAAACTGCATGACAGATGTGGTTACGGAAATACCTCTTTGCTTTTCAAGCTCCATCCAGTCAGATGTGGCATGTTTAGATGATTTTTTACCTTTTACTGTCCCAGCAGTTTGAATTGCACCTCCGTGCAAAAGTAACTTTTCCGTTAATGTGGTTTTTCCTGCATCAGGATGAGATATAATTGCAAAAGTACGTCTATTTCCTATTTTATCTAAGAAATCTTGATCATTCATTTTTCATGCTTCCAGGTTATGTACGCATATTTGTACATATTATGTATTACATATAGATTAATATTAATAAAACGTGATTATAAGCCAAGGGCTTACGTATTTATATAAATTTGACTGAGTCAGTATTAGTCATTTAGTTCTTTAGAAGAGTCATACTCATTATCGCTATCATCTTCAATAGATATGTTATTTTCAGAATCTTTATTCTCTAATTCCTGTTTCTCTCTTTCAGCAGCCTCATTTTTAGCTTTTTCTTCATAGTATTGTCTTATATCAATACCTTGAGCACGCAAATTAGCCTTAAATTTTAATTCCTCTAACCTCTTAGCTGCATGTTCTAGATGCGCTTCAGTAAAGTCTTCAACAGGTTTACCATTTAAATCAAAACGCTGCTTATGTTCAATCACTGATTTTTGGTAGTTCTGGTCACCAACATATCGTTTTAGTACACGTGACAATATAAATTGATCAACAGGTACCCCATAAACTTGATTGTATTGTGCTTGAATATCATCACTTATTCCAATTTTAAGTGGCTTTTTAGCTTTTGGATTAAAGCAATCAGGAAATGATCGACACAGCCAATTAAAAACTCTTCGCTCAGCAATCGCATTTTGTTTTTTAACATCCACCTCAATAACAATCTCTTCACTTGACTGATCTTGTTCTATTGAATGAATTTGATGTTTGTGACCATATTGAGGCATGACTTTATGCATGCTTTGATTTTGGTTTCTTGTTTGTTGCGGTGGTTTATTTTGTCGATTATTCCTATTATCACCCTTAACCGGCTCTTCTTGGTTTATTC
>JAOMSY010000083.1 GCA_028355575.1 Francisellaceae bacterium
AGTTTTGCATCAATAGGATCTGTCTTAGCCAGTCTGCCTTTTGCTTTAGCAAAGGACACTACTTTATTAGGATGAGCGATATGTACTTTTATATCATTAGCTTCTAAACAGCGACCAGGAAGAATCTCATAACCTCCAGTACTTTCCAATACAGCTAAAATTGACGCATCTTGTTTATTATTCTTTTTAATGAAATTTTTAATGTCCTTTTCTTTCATAACAACACGTGTTACCAGATTGTTAATAGAAATATCTATCCAATTTTTTGATACATCAATTCCCCAGTATGATTTAGCTATTATATTCATAATTGGCTACCCTTATAGTTGGACTCATAAACGCAGGATTGTATATGCGGTCTTTTATGACCAGTCTACCGTTCGCGTTTTAAAGTCGTGATTGGGAAGGCTTTCTGATTCCTACGGTCTTTAATGACCCATCCAGGGGCAAAGTCCTTCCCATTCTCAATGGATACTAAATGGATCTTAAAATTAATTTAAAGATCCATTAAAAGTATATCCAAAGTGACAATTATTAAGATACAATCTGGGATTTACAGGATCGAATTTCAATAGGGGTGAGGCTTTAGCTTCTTTGTTCTTGCATATTATTGGGTTTGTCCATATATGACGGTGCCGTATCTGACCCTATCTATCTATAAAGCTTATTTTCAGCTTGCATTAAAGGGTTAAATTGAACATTATAATTAAACTTTATTTTACTAGCTTATCTAAATATGCCATTAAATATCAATGTACTGGAGCGAAATAACGTCAAAATAACTGGCAATGGTAAGATAACACTTATGTTTGCCCATGGTTTTGGCTGTGACCAAAATATGTGGCGATTTATGCTACCAACATTGGAGTCTAATTATAAAGTTGTCCTATTTGACTATGTTGGATGTGGGCAATCGGACACCTCTGCTTTTGATAAACAAAGGTACAAAGCACTTGATGGCTATGCCCAAGATGTTATTGAAATATGCGAAGAGTTAAAGCTTCAAAATATTGTATTTATAGGGCACTCTGTTAGTAGCATTATTGGCATGCTTGCGGCAATTCAATCACCAACGATTTTTTCAAAAATAATAATGATTTGCCCTTCACCTTGTTTTTTGAATTTTCCGCCGGATTATTTTGGTGGTTTTGAACGAGACGACTTAGAAGAACTGATCAATTTGATGGACAAAAACTATATCGGTTGGGCCAATTATCTAGCCCCGTTAGTGATGGGGCAAAGCAATGAAACCAAACTAATTAAAGAACTGGAAGAGAGTTTTTGTTCTACTGACCCTCTCTATGCTAAGACTTTTGCCAAAGCTACGTTCTTTTCTGATGACAGAGAATTTTTAAGCAAACTGCATTTGCCAACCTTGATATTACAGAGCAGTGACGACAATTTAGCATCGGTTGATATAGGCAAGTATATTGATAAAAAAATATCCAACTCTGTTCTTGAAGTGATTGATGCTCATGGGCATTGTATACATATGACTGACCCAGAGAGCGTGCTTAAAGTCATTGAACGATTTCTATAATGAATAAACCAGCTCTAGATTCTTTTTCGTGCATATTGATAACAACGGATATAGAAACAAATAGACTGGAATATTGTAATAAATATGCCACAGAGCTATTGGGCGTAGATACAAATGAAACAGCAAAATATAGCCTGTTTGATTTTATGTCTAAGGCGAGTTGTATATTCTTCGAAAGTTATATTCGGCCAACCATCATTAGTTCAGGAGCATGCCAAGAAATACAAATATCGTTAATGTTAAATTCCACCGAGAAAGTACCAGCTATTGCCAATGCCAATCTAGTTGAGTCAAAAATATACTGGTCTATATATATCGCTGTTGCTCGTGACAAACTTTATCAAGAGCTCATATCTGCAAGAGAGCATTTAGAAAAAAAAACGGAGGAATTAACCTTGTTAACAAGAATTGACCCGTTAACAAGTTTACTTAATCGTAGAGCTGCAATTGATGATATTACCAAAATCATTACTCAACTCAATCGTAACTTTATGCCAGTCTCATTCTTACTAATTGACATAGACTGGTTTAAAAAAGTTAATGATACCTATGGGCATGAGCGAGGGGATGAAATCTTAATCGACCTCTCTTCTATCCTGAAAGATGTTACGCGTACCAGTGATATTGTGGCACGATGGGGAGGGGAAGAGTTCTTAGTGGTCTTATACAACTCCAACCTCGAAAATACTCGAATATTTTGTGATCGTCTACATCTAAAGGTAGATAGCATTGAGCTTACAGGAGATCTCACATTATCTATTAGTGTTGGAGTATCTGCTTTGAACGCTGATAATCTAACTTGCCCTAATGTCATCGAAAAACTTGTTAAACAAGCAGATATCGCGTTATATAAGGCAAAAAATAATGGTCGCAACAGGACTGGATTTTTTGTCGATATAAACTTGAATTAGATATAACCAGTTATGGCCTTCGCATAAAATCATAATTTTATCGAGTCAGAGGTACTATCTTGTTGGTTATAATGCTCTCTGATTAGCACCCGTGCTTGAGATAAATAATCAGCCCTAGCATTTAATGTTTTGATCGTCATAAATTTAGATTTCAAATTAGCAATAGACCTAGAAACATTAGCCATTTCAATATTTCTCATAATACGCCTTGTATTAAAAGATCGTTATCGCTTATACATATTACAGCTAAAATTATTACCCAGATAGGCAAATGTCTTTATTTTTCCTATGTTAAAACTAAAGACATTATAGATATCTAAAAATCATGACTTTACATCTTACTTCAAACTTTGACATACCAGTTGATACTAAAAATGTTGCCATTGCTGCCTTCCCTAAAGGAAACAAATATATCAAGATAAGAGATAAGATGGGTAGTATTTTTGATGACGAAGATTTCCAAGGCCTTTACCTCTAAAAGAGGTCAGACAGCATTAGCACCATGGCGACTTGCTTTAGTAACAATACTTCAACAAGGTGAATGTTTATCTGATCGGCATGCCGCTGATGCTGTTCGTTCTAGAATTGATTGGAAATACTTGTTGGGTTTGGAGTTAAGTGACCCTGGGTTTGATCATTCAGTGTTGAGTGAATTCAGAGATAGATTAATATCACACAGTGCTGAAGAAAGAATATTGGATAAAATATTAAAGCATTGTATTGAACTGAATATTTTGAAATCTGGTGGTAAGCAACGTACTGATTCAACCCATGTTTTAACTAGCGTTAGGAATATGAACCGTTGGGAATTGATAGGTGAAGTTCTTCGGGCAGCCTTAAATGAATTATCTATCATTGAACCAGAGTGGCTACAAGGTATTGCTAAAGATGATTGGTATAAACGCTATTCTAATCGTATTGAGAACTTTAGATTACCTAGAGCAACAGAAAAGAAACAAGAATTTGCTGATCATGTAGGTCAGGATGGTCATTATCTATTGGATAAAGTACAAGAATTAGATGCGCCTGTCACACTGAGATATCTTGATAAAATTAATTCCCTTAAGCTTGCTATGAATAGGCACTTTAAAATAGATGAGGAAACGCAAGAAATTATCTTCAAAACAAATAAAGAAGTTCACCAATCAGAAGAGAAGATTGAGTCTCCATATGATACTGATGCACGTTTTAGAACAAAAAGAGATAGCAATTGGACAGGATACGCCGTTCATTTAACAGAAACATGTGATGATACTGAGGTAAATATAATCACTGATGTACATACCACACCAGCTGATGTGCATGATTCTTCTGTTACAGAGTTAATTCAATCAAGACTTGCTGCTAAAAACATTGCCCCCAAAGATCACTTGGTCGATACTGGATACATGAGCGTTGAACATTTAGTCAGGGCGAAGAACGATTTGAATATTAACATGATTGGCAAATTAAAGGCTGGGGTTCAATGGCAAAAAGACGTAGATGGCGCTTATTTTCCCACGGATTTTCAAATACTATGGGATCAGAAAAAAATTATCTGCCCTGAGGGAGAAGAGTCTCTAAGCTGGAAAGAAATACCTATAGATGGCAAAGCCAAAAGAATCCAGGCTATTTTTAGTAGGAAAAGTTGCACTAAATGTCCAACCAGAAAACGTTGTACAAAGTCAGAATATAGCGCAAAGAAGATTTCAGTATTTGAAAAGGAATACTATGACGCACAGGTTTCTGCGAGTGAGCAGATGAAAACAGATAGCTTTAAAAAAAAATATGGCAAGCGTGCTGGAATTGAAGGTACAATTTCACAAGGAGTTAGAAATTGTAGTTTAAGACAGTCAAAATATATTGGACTTGCCAAAACTCACTTACAAGAGATGCTTAACGCTGCGGCAATCAACTTATTTAGAATATCTGATTGGCTAATGGGTAAGCCTAGAGAAAAAACAAGAACTTCAGCATTTTATGAGCTTAGGCCCAAGGCTGCATAATGAACATTTTGAATTCGCCAACAGTATCCGTGAATTAAAACAGCACTCAGATAGTGCTAATTGGTTTACTGGGCTATTCTTAATAGTAGTAGTTGCATTATTGATCAATATGCTGATAGACGAGATCAGAAGATCGACAAAATTATCTCACGCTAATTTAGAAAATTCTAAATTATTGGCACCACTTTCATCTGTTTCTTCATTAACAAAAACAAAATACCTTAATATTTTATTTGGTTTATATATTTTAATGAATGAAATTGAAAACTGTCTTAAAAATGAGATTCATAAAAATAAATTTATAAATAAATATTTAATTTGTAATGCGCATTTATTACTACAGGATTATTTGAAATTAGGCGGGCTAAAAAAATCTAAAATAATTGAATTAAATAATGATGCCTCTCAAGAACATTTATTAGCATTATTGTATTTTCAGAAAGGGTCAAAGCTTGGAGCAAAGCAAATATATAAGAATATAAAATCCTATGATGGACATTTACCTTGTATGTACTTTGAGGAATGTAAGACTCAAAATACTAATTGGAAAACATTTTGTATAGACATAAATGCA
>JAOMSY010000084.1 GCA_028355575.1 Francisellaceae bacterium
TAAATTTTCAAACGTTGTACCACAGGACTTTGCAAATCCAACCGCTGCATTTGTCGGGACACCGCAGTCATCAAATGATGAAGCAACAGGTGGCCCTAAACGCTGGGAACTTTTATCAGGTTGTTGATTTGCAAGCGAATCAATTATGAAAGCAAGCCGTCTAGGGGATGAAAAATACTTAGCACCTTTGAACGAAATACCTAGTTTTAATAGCTGATCTGTCACTGATCTTAATAATGATTCAGCCATCTTATTTAATGATTTAGGTGGTAGTTCTTCACACCCGATTTCAAATAATAAATCCTGAGAATTGCTCATATACATTCCTTTAGCAAATAACTAAAGATTATTGTAACGAGATTTTATGAATATAAAAGAGATTCATCTAAGAACAAGCAAGCGACGTAATTCGAGCATTACAAACAACATTCAATAATCAGTGCTATAAATTGAACTGTAATTTTAACTGGAACATAGTATACAAAAAATCACCAACACAGACCAATTGACACTTTGCTTACCAAAAACCGCCACCAGTTGTAAGTATTCCATTTTGACCATTAATAAATATCTTTTCTTTTTGCTGACTGTTAGCCTCGAATGCCTTTATTTTATATCCGCCATCCTCAGCCTCAATTTCATATGCATCAACATATCCAGCCTTTTCAGCCTTCTTCAATGCATCATTCATCGAAAAAGCTAATGCTTTAGGTGGATTAATTATTTCTCCAGTGGCTGGGCTTATGCTCAAGTCTAACTCTTGACCTTGATCTGTAACAACTTCGGCCTCATAACCCCCATTATCAAACTCTACACTCTTTATCGCTTTATAACCCTTATCTTGTAAATTAGTAATAATTTTACCGATTGGTACAGCTGATTTAGGTATCCTATCACTATCAGCAAATAAGGATGTAGAGATCAAGCTTGTAGATAGCAATACACTACTTGCGATTATGGTTATTTTTTTCATATTGAATCCTTTTAATTGAAACATTGTCTGGGTAATGATAACGATATCATTATCATAATTCCAGCACATTGATAGCACACCAATTAACGCTTATATATTCCTGGGCATTAACTTAGCTTCAGGAAGATATATAAACAATACTATATAGTTAGAAAACTACGTGATTCTTGTATCTTTGCAATTCGTTAAAAATGAGATTATTTGAACCTTAATCCTCCAAGTCCATATCTTTAGTTTCTTTCATTTTACCAACTATGAACAATAAAATTATTGAAAGTACGACAACATAAATTGCGGGCGTAATAAAACTACCCGTTAAATCAACCAACTCTTGTGAAACATATAGCACTGTCCCACCCAATAAGGCATTACCAATGTTATAACCAAAAGCCACACCACTATAGCGAAGGTGGGTTGGGAATGCTTCATTAATTGCAACAACAAAAGTTGCTGTACAAGCTGAAATCATCAGCATTAAAATACAATACACAATGATAATTCCTGTCAGAT
Source organism: Francisellaceae bacterium (assembly GCA_028355575.1). Classification (GTDB taxonomy): domain Bacteria; phylum Pseudomonadota; class Gammaproteobacteria; order Francisellales; family Francisellaceae; genus CAJXRW01. The sequence goes on from JAOMSY010000084.1 coordinate 1,484, forward strand.
CACCCCAGCTTAAAACAATATATGCTGGGTAGATAAATAAACCAATCAGTAGTATTGAGGTAAACAGTATCGGCTTACGGCCAATCTTATCGGATAAGGCACCCCACAATGGCGCCGTGTATGCATAACAAATTGCGGCCAGAACGGTTGCTATCATCGTAGTGGATGCTGGAAACCCTAGTGTTGTGGTCATCATATTAGGCAAATAACTTGCAGCCATGTAGTATGCCACACCCAAATAACCGGCTAGTGCAAACACCATAAACACAGCCCATGGGTACTGTTTTAAAGCATCCCATACCGGTAACTTAGATTCCAAATGTTTTGATTTAACCTTCTCAAACTTATCAGACTCTTTCAACATAAAGATAAAAATTACTGACAGAATAGATAATATAACACCTATGTAATAAGGAATACGCCAGCCATAATCCAACATTTGTTCGTGCGAGAAATTGACATTGCAAATCATCACGATAATGGTAGCTAACAACACACCATTACCCGATATAAATGTCCCGATACTTGTAACAAGGCCGCGTCTATTTTTTGGTGCATTTTCAATTAAAGTTGCGAGCACCCCGTTATATTCTCCACCGATTGAAAACCCTTGTAATAGCCTTGAAAGTAATAATAATATTGGCGCAATAACACCAATGGTTTCATAACCGGGTACAAAAGCGATCATCAACAGCGATATCATCATCAACACAACGGTAATAGCTAAAACCTTTTTACGACCCCAAATATCCCCTAAATTACCAAAAACCAAGCCACCTAAAGGACGCATGAAATAACCCAATGCAAATAGTGCATAGGTTTCTAACAAGTTAATCGTATCATTACCCTGTGGAAAAAAGACTTCAGATATATAGACCGCCAAATAGGCATAAATCATAAAGTCGTAATATTCTACTGCTGTCGCAAAACTCGAAAAAAAGATATTTCTCTTTGAGGAAAGTTTCATTTTTTAACCTAATTTTATTCGCTATTTGAAGTATAGCCAATAAATAGCAGCCCGACCAAAGCCAAAAATAATGTAAGTGAAAATTCAGAAATGCAGCATGAAATCTTATTGATACCTTGCTGATATGGGTTGACAATTATTGCCTATTTGGAGAAGCTGATTAGGCATTAAAATTCTTTTTAACACTTACTTTCAGAGGTTTATATGGATATAACGACTGCAAAGCGACAAACAGAAAAAAAGTTTGTTGAACAAGGAGCACAAGCTATGAATATGGATATTTACATGACCATCTTGAAGCAGCTAAAAGCAAAGTCTTCGAAAATTGAAACAATTGGTTTAAACGATAAAACCATTCAGAAGTTTTTATCAAATGGGAATAAACAACTTGCCTCAGCAATTGAATTAGCTAGTAAAAAAGTTAATGAAATTGAACAAGAATTCCCAGAAGTTCTAAAAATGCCAGAAAAAGAACAAATTGCTTACCTTCAAGCTGACTTTGTTAATTTTTACTTACCTGAAACAGTTAACCCATATGTTGCGCTAGCTGCCTGTGGCCCATGGATTATCACCACCTGTGGGGCGGTTGTTCATGACTCAGGCGGATACGGTATGCTTGGTGCTGGGCACACACCTGAGAATGTCATTGACGCTATGGCTGAGAAACAAGTTATGGCAAACATCATGACAGCAAATTTTTCTCAATTACGTTTCACGAAAAAGCTAAAAAAAGAAATTGGTCACACTCGTCAAGATAAAAGTAATTTATTTGAAAAATTCATTTGCATGAACTCTGGCTCAGAAGCAGTAACCGTTGCCGCCAGAATAAGTGATGTACTTGCTAAGACCATGACAGATAAAAATGGTAAGCATGAAGGTAAAACAGTTAAAGCGCTTGCAATTAAAGGCGGATTTCATGGCCGTACTGACCGACCTTCTCAATTTTCCGATTCAAGTATGGCAAGCTATAAAAAACATCTAAATACATTTTCTAAAATGGATAATCTAGTTACCATTCGTCCAAATAATATCGAAGATTTAGAAAATGCCTTTAAACAAGCCGAAAAGGATAATGTCTATTTCGAAGCAATGTTAATGGAACCTGTTATGGGTGAAGGTGACCCAGGTATGGCTGTAACACCAGCATTTTATCGTCGTGCTCGTGAATTGACTGCTGAAGCTGGGACATTATTAGTAGTTGACTCAATCCAAGCTGGTTTAAGAACACAAGGCGTATTAAGTATTATTGATTACCCTGGCTTCCAAGAATTACCTTGTCCAGATTTAGAAACCTACTCTAAAGCATTAAATGCAGGTCAATACCCATTTTCTGTATTAGCATTAAATAATTATGCAGCAAACCTATACGTTGCTGGTATATATGGTAATACGATGACAACTAACCCAAGGGCATTAACAGTTGCCTCAACTGTGTTAGATAGCATGACTGATAGCCTGCGTAAAAACATTAGAGATAAAGGTCAATTGTTTTTAGATAAGCTAAATGAGCTTAAAGCCGAATTCCCAAAGCTAATCACTCACGTACAAGGCACTGGCTTATTATTTTCTGCAGAAGTAGCAGATGGCATAAAAGTGGTAGGTTTTGATGGCCTTGAACAAATCATACGTCGTAATGGTGTTGGCGTTATCCACGGAGGCGCAAATTCATTACGATTTACTCCACACTTTGCAATTAATGATGATGAAGTTGATTTAGTGATTGATGTCTTAAGAGACACATTCAAAGCTATAAATTAAAAACTTTTCCTGATTATCACTTCTTCTATATAATGTTTATAGATTCTCATTGTCACCTTGATTTTGATGTTTTTTCTGAAGATTTATCAAACTTAATCAATCAATGTGAAAATCAAAATATTACTCAATTTATCATACCAAGCATTGGTAAACAAAATTGGCATAGCGTTATAAGTTTATGTGCAAGAGAAAATAATTTTACACCAGCACTAGGCATCCATCCTTGCTTTATATCCGACCATGAATTAGATACTGATATTGACAATCTTGAATTAACCATCATTGAAAATAAGGTAAAAATACTAGGTGAAATCGGTTTGGATAAAAGATATAAGGAAACATTTGATACACAGAAATTATTTTTTTCTAAGCAAATCCAGTTAGCCAAACAATTAGAAATTCCTGTACTTATCCACTCAGTAAAGGCACATACTGAAATTATTGCTGCGATTAAATCATCAAAGTTTGATTCTGGTGGCATTATTCATGCATTTAATGGGTCATTAGAAATAGCGCAGATTTATATTAATTTGGGTTTCAAACTAGGTATTGGTGGGCTAATTACATACACGCAAAATAAAAAACTGCTTCAAGTTGTTTCACACTTACCACTTACAAGTTTTGTACTAGAAACCGACTCTCCAGATATGCCAATCTTTAACCAAGATCGATCTCAACCCAACACGCCTTTAAACTTAGTTCACATATTTAGTGCTTTTTGTGAATGTCGAAATGAGT
>JAOMSY010000085.1 GCA_028355575.1 Francisellaceae bacterium
ATGGTTATCAATTATTGTATCCGATAAAGATAATATTGATGAAATTATTGCAAAATGGGCGAGCCAAATGTTATCTTGGCTAATTAATCTTTTATTTTTAAAATGGAGAACCAGCTATGGCTAAAGGGACAGTGAACAAAGTAATTTTATTAGGTCGTTTAGGGGCTGATCCTGAGGTGCGCTTTATGCCAAGTGGTGCCGCTGTTGCAAATTTACGCTTAGCAACTAATGACGGTTATAAGGATAAACAAACTGGTCAATTTGTTGAAAATACTGAGTGGCATAGGGTCGTCGTTTTTGGGAAACAAGCAGAAGTGATTGGTGAATATTGTAAGAAAGGTTCAAACATTTATGTCGAAGGAAGAATAAGAACAAATAAATGGCAAGACCAACAAGGACAAGATCGTTATACGACTGAGATTGTTGCAAATGAATTTCAATTGATTGGCGGGCGTGCAGATTCAGCCGGTGGAACCGCTGCGCCGTTTGGTGCTAGCTCAGCTGGAGCCCAGCCAAAAGCTGCACCTGCAGCTGCCGTGGCATCATCATCTAATGCTTCATTTGACACCAGTTTCGATGATGATGAGATACCGTTTTAGATAAATGTTTGAGACTTTTTTGTAGTAGTATAATTTATCTTATTAGCCTCTGTCATCAGAGGCTTTTTTATTCTGTACTGATATTAGTAAAATAGGTATATTGAGCTTATATTGATTTGCATATGAAATGTGGATAAACGGCCAAGATTTTACCTGATTTGAAGTCTTCTATTATAATCGACTCCTCTCGTTTCCAGCTTGGTATTTTAAGTTCTTGGAATATTATCTTAAGTTTTTGACTTTTTTGACGATATGTTGGTTTACACCTGTCTTTTGGTTGACGGCTTCTGAGAACTATTTGCTTGTGGTTATGAAGTTCTAGGCCGAAATGATTTAATACATCCATGGTGATTGTTTTATTTATGCTAGGAATATAAATGTTTTTATCGATAGATAGATCCCAATAATGTTCAAAAGATTGGTTATGATTGTCCTGAATTTTGTTTATAGATAATGTATTACTGTATTTCTGAATATGGTATTGGCTCAAAAGATGATATTGCCATCCATTTTCTTTGGTTCTTAGGTTTCGGCTAATTGTTTCGTAATCTTTGTATGGGAGTTGAATGTCAAAAATATTATTTACCCAGTATTTTATTAATATTTTAATCTTTACAGGTTCAAATAGTATTAATTTATTCAGATCAATACATGAATAATCATCTTTATTTTTTAAGACGCTGGCTAAGTCTTCCTTGAGATATTTATTTAACACAAAATTATTTTCAGAGCATAAACTAGCCGCTCTGGCTAATTGTGCTGACGAATTAGGCCATTTTATGTTTAATTTAGGAATAACTGTATGACGAAGATAATTTCTATTGATTTCTTGAGATCGATTGCTTTCATCATCTATCCATTTGAGATTGTGTTCAATGGCATATTTTTCTATTTCTCTTCGAGATGTTGAGAGTAATGGCCTTAAATAGGTAACCCTGTTTTTATTTCGACTATAAGGCATGGCGCTTAAGCCTGTTAGCCCTGAACCTCTTAAAGCGTTTAATAAGAACGTTTCAGCTTGGTCTTCTTGATGATGTGCTAGTAAAATATAGATTTCTTTATTATTAGCTAGGTTTTCAAAGCAATGATATCTATTTTCTCTTGCCCAGCTCTCAAGACTATCACCATTTTTAGGTTTGCTTGTAACTGTCTTTATAGTTATTGGTATATTCAGATGTTTACATGCTTTGGACGAATGTTGGCACCAGTTGTATGAGTTTGGACTTATATTGTGATTAATATGAATTGCTTTGACGTTTAAATCTGGCTTTAGGTCTTTGTATCTTTTAATTAAATGAAGAAGAACTGAAGAGTCGATTCCTCCGCTATATGCAACCCAAAATTCATTAGTATGATATTTTTCTAGGAGGGATTTAATCGAATCAAACATGCCTTAATAGAGAATTCTAGCGCGAATGGTTCCATCAATTAATTTCAGTTGCTGTAACAGCTCGTTAGCTTGATCATGTGTTGCGTCTATATCCATAACAACATAACCAATTTTGGCTGTGGTTTGTAAATATTGTCCTGTGATATTAATATTACTTTCCGAGAAAGTACGGTTAATTTGGCGCATAATTCCCTGCTGGTTAACATGAATATGTAATATTCTACATGAGCCTGAATGTGAAGGTAAGGAGACCTGAGGGAAGTTGACCGCTGATACAGTTGAACCATTGTCGCTGTATTTAACTAATTTTTCTGCTACTTCCTGACCAATATTTTCTTGTGCTTCTTGAGTGCTTCCACCAATGTGTGGGGTTAAAATAACATTGGGTAGTCCTTTTAAAGGGGACTCAAAAGTATCTTGGTTGCTTTTAGGTTCTATAGGAAAGACATCGACGGCAGCGCCAGAGATTTTATTGGATTTAATTGCTGCAGCTAATGCTTCAATGTCTACAACGGTTCCTCTTGATGCGTTAATCAAGATACTCCCAGGTTTGATTTTAGCTATATTTTCTTTGCTCATAAGGTTTGCTGTTGCAGGTGTTTCAGGGACATGCAGGCTAACGATATCAGCATTTTCAAGTAACGCATTCAAAGATAAGGCGTTAACCGCATTACCTAGCGGTAATTTATTCTCAATGTCATAAAAGATGACCTTTAATCCTAAGCTTTCAGCAAGAACACTTAATTGGGAGCCTATGTGACCATACCCGATAATACCTAATGTTTTACCTCTAACTTCATAAGAGTTGATGGCAGATTTTAACCAACCACCACTGTGTGCTTGTTTGCTCTTTTCTGGAATGCCTCGCATTAACATAATAATTTCGCCAATGACAAGTTCAGCAACACTTCTGGTATTTGAGAATGGGGCATTAAAAACTGGAACGCCTGCATCTTCCGCAGCTGTTAAGTTGACCTGGTTTGTACCAATACAGAAACAGCCAACCGCGATTAAATGTGGGTTTTGGTTAAATACTTCTTCGGTTAATTGAGATCTAGATCTAATGCCTACGATTTTTACATCTTTTAGTTTTTTGATTAACTCATCTTGTTGAAGTGCGCCTTTGAGTAGTTCAACATTTTTGTAACCTGCTCTATGGAATGCATCAACAGATTTTTGGCTAACGCCCTCTAAAAGTAAAATTTTAATTTGATCTTTTGCTAATGAATAAGTCATTGAGTGTCCTAATTATATTTATTTACTTATACTGCCACTTTGCCTTTAATGGATGGGTGACTTTGGTAATTAAGGATTTCAAAGTCATCATATTGATAACTAAATATATCTTTTGGCTTGCTATGAATAGCCAGCTTGGGTAATGAAAAAGGTTTTCGTGTAAGTTGCTCAGTTATTTGATCTTGGTGGTTGGAGTAGATATGGCAATCACCTCCAGACCAGATAAATTCACCCACATCCAAGCCGCATTGCTGGGCAATCATATGGGTTAATAATGCATATGAGGCAATATTGAATGGAACGCCTAAGAACACGTCAGCAGACCGTTGAGTTAACATGCACGATAGCTTATTGTTTGCGACATAAAACTGAAACATAGTATGGCAGGGTGGTAATGCTGCTTTATTTTTCCTAGCATTTTCAACAGGTGATATGCCTTCATCTGGGAGTACAGCAGGGTTCCAAGCACAGACGAGTAATCGTCTTGAATCAGGGCGATTCTTAATGGCGGTGATGACATCAGATATTTGGTCAATGCTTTCGCCATTTGGGCATTCCCAAGCTCGCCATTGTTGACCATATACTGGGCCTAAGTCGCCGGTCTCTGTTGCCCAGGCATCCCAAATTTTAACATTATGTTGTTTTAAGTATTCAATATTTGTTTCACCACTTAAAAACCATAATAGCTCGTGTATGATACTTTTAATGTGTATTTTTTTAGTCGTGACAAGCGGAAACCCCTCTGATAAGTCAAAACGCATTTGATATCCAAATACGCTCTTTGTTCCTGTGCCTGTTCTGTCAGATTTTTCAACACCATATTTTTGTATATGTTTTAAGAGGTCTAGGTATGTATTCATTCATTATGCCTTCATTAAATATTTTTCAGCGTTTGGGTTGTAAATCTTTTTTGAACGATAACTAATATAAAGCAATGCTATGAAACCACCAATAATCATTGGTGCAGAAAGTATTTGACCTTGAGTAATACATCCCCATAATACATATCCCATTTGAGGGTCAGGCTGTCTCAGGAATTCTACCATGAAGCGAAAAATACCGTAGAATAGAACAAATGACGCACACATAGTAAAGCGTTGTCTTGGTTTAATAGACGCAATCCAAAGGATAATAAATAAAACAATGCCTTCTAAGAAAAATTCAACGAGTTGTGATGGGTATCTCGGTAATGGTCCACCTGTTGGAAAGATCATGCCCCAAGATGAATCCGTTACTCTTCCCCATAGCTCTCCATTAATAAAGTTACCAAGCCTGCCGGCACCAAGTCCAATTGGCACCATTGGTGCAAAGAAATCTAGAATATCCCAAACATTTGCTTTGATCTTGTATGCATATAGTAAAAAGGCAACAAAAACACCAATTAATCCACCATGAAATGACATCCCGCCATCCCATATTCTGAAAATAATCCAAGGCTGATGAATAAAGTTTGAGAAGTCATAAAGGAACATGTAACCAACTCTGCCGCCAATAATTACTCCGAATGCGCCATAAAATATTGCATCGGCTACATGATTTTTTTCTAGAGCGCTATAAGGTTGTTTTGCCCTGACTACGCCGAGCCCCCAGGCGCCCACAAAGCCTATTAAGTACATGATTCCATACCAGTGTACTTTTAATGGGCCTAATGACAATGCAACCGGGTCAATGTTTGGGTAGGCTAGCATGAGGAACCTAGTTATTAAATTAAGCTAGA
>JAOMSY010000086.1 GCA_028355575.1 Francisellaceae bacterium
ACACTTAAAAATATGACCCCTTAATATAATTATAATCTTATGTATATATTCAATGATTGTAATTTCCTCTTCAATCAGGATAATAGTGAACCTTTATAAATACAGTTATTTTAGGTATCGCCACAAACAGGATTATATTTTCAAACTCTAACATAGTGCTCTAAATTATTAGCTTTAAGGTCTGCTGCAATAAAGTCAATTATTTCGTTATCAACATACTTAAAACAATCCCTTTTTTTAAAACCATACACAGAATATGTTCGATCATCTTGTTTCATCTGACTATTTTGGATAAAAGAACGGGTTTGCTCAGCTACTTCTAGCTCACAAAATTCAAAGAGTTTACTAACTTGCTCCATACCATTTTTCAATAGCTGTTCATATTTCAATAAATAGAATCTATTAGGGTATAATAATTGCAGATCCTCAAAAAGCTTTGCTACCTCTTTCCATTTTTCATACCCAAAATATTCTTCTTGTTTATTTAAATTTTTTTTATTGGCATACCTCCACTCTTTGTCAACCTTCCATCCTAAGTCAGATCTGAATTCTCTTTTCGCATCAAAGAAGGATTCCAACACCATTAATGGATTTCGAACTATACCAATAACTTTAATACGTGGATTAATTTTTAACAAATTTTCAAGTATGTAATGATACCTGACTTCTTTATAGGCAATATGAGAAAAAATGTATTGATCTGTATTGGGAAATAGTAAGTAAAAATATTTGTGAATCTTAACTAGTTATGATGTTCAACTTGAAGCCATCTAAAAAATCATCTGCTATAGTCAATTATAAAGGTAATTAGTGCCTAAAAAAATGTAAGGTAGTAGAGCGTGGGTCATTGATTATTTCTCATAAGAAAAAATTTATATTTGTTCATATATATAAAACTGCTGGTACGTCTATTATGAGGCAGCTTCTCCCGTTTGCTAGGCCTATAGAGAAATTCTCTTTCTATTACCCAAGCAGATATGGAATATCTCTAATTAATAGAACACTTGGATTACATAAATATGGGAATGCTTGGATTAATGGTGTACATAAACATGCGACTGTTATAGAAGCCAATGAGTATCTGGGTGATGAAATATTTAATGAATATTATAAATTTGCTTTTGTGCGTAATCCTTATGACTGGTTAGTAAGCTTGTATTTTTATATAAGACAAGACAAATGGCATAATGAATTTAACAAAGTTAATGCCATGTCATTTGAAGCCTTTGTATTGGAGAGAATCAAAAATAATATGCCTAGACAAAAAGATTTTTTAATAGGGCAAAAATATGGTGCTTTAATAGTTGATTATGTTGGCAAAATCGAGACAATTGATAGTTCATATCAGTACATATGTGATAAGTTGGGTATTAAGTATGTGAAACCTTCTAATTTAAACCAGTCTAAAAGACAGAAGAGTTATCATCAATACTATAATGATGAGCTAACTTTGGCTGTACAAGAATATTTTAACGATGACTTTGAAACGTTCAATTATGACAAATAAAATGAAATGTATGATTGAGAGTAAGACACCTCAAAAAAAAATAAGCATTATTACCGTATGTCTTAATGCATCAAAACAATTAGAAGAAACAATATTTAGTATTCAAGCACAGCCGTATAAAAATATTGAGTATATAATTATAGATGGCGGTTCGATCGATAATACTTTAGATATCATAAAAAAACATGAAAGAGATATAGACTACTGGGTAAGTGAGCCTGATGAAGGCATTTATGATGCAATGAATAAAGGACTTAAAGTTGCAACTGGGGCTGGTGTATTATTTTTAAACGCTGGAGACTATATTGTTGGGACTGTTCCGTTTGGACAGATACCCATTCCAGGGTTTTTACCTGTAAAGTATAAGAATATATTTGGTAAACTTAAGCATTGCAAATTAAAGAGCCATAAGCAGGGGCTGCCAGTGTGTCATCAAGCGATAATATTTGAGAAGAAACCAATATTTTATAGATTGGATTACCGAGTTGCCGCCGATTATGCTTTTTTTCTTGAATTTGGATATGATAAGAACTTACCCGTATATAAGAAAAAAAACACATATATTTATTATGATAATAATGGTTTTAGTGCGATAAACTCAGTATTAAGAGACAGAGAAATTGCTTCTATTATTAAGAAAAAATTTGGTTTTTATTATGCTCGGAAATTTCAATTTAAAACTGCATGTAAGTATATTATCAAAAAAGTGATCAGAAGTGCTCGAGGCGTTAATAATTGATATTTTTAGATTTGTTTTTACCTGATTGAAATTTCCATTTATAAAACTTGATTTTGGCGTATTTTGCCAAGCTTGTGATGACAAAGCAGCAATAATAATATACTGCGGAATATAGCGGTAATTTTTCTAGATTTCTATATAGCTTCCAATTGCTTAAACTGGCTTTAATTTTATTACCAGAAACAGATGTATTACAGTTATTGTGCTCCCTATATTGTGCAAGTGTTTCATTTAAACCATGAGAATATTTTTTAATTTTAAGGATTTGTAGCCATAAGTGGTAATCTTCATGCATAAAAAAACCAGATTCTAAAAAATAAACTTTTCCAATTTGTTTGGTATCATATATTACGGTTAGGCAACCAATTAAATTTTGTTTTAAAAGTTGCTTATAGGTTATTTGTGGCTTGGCTGGTATGTTATAAATAATTTGATTGTTTTCAGTGATTCGTAAATAGCCTGTATAACAGAAACAAGCTTGTATTTGCCGCATATATGTTAATTGATGTTCAAGCTTGTTTGGGAGCCATAGATCATCACTATCTAAAAATGCAATATATCTTCCTGTTGCTTTTTTAATTGCTTTATTGCGTGCAGCAGATTGCCCGGTATTGGATGGTTGTATGAAAAGTTTAATTTTATCATCGGTTTTCATGAGTGTATTAATAATACAAACTGACTGGTCATCCGAATAATCATCAACAATTAATAATTCCCAGTTTGAGTATGTTTGGGCTTGGACTGACCTGATTGCATCAGCAAGAAATTTAGCACCATTATAATTTGGCATAATGACTGAAACTAATTCTGACATGTTTGTAAATTTAATATTCTTTAAAGTAATTACATTAAGCATAAACAATAAATTAGTCTTTGTCAGGATAACTAAAAATTTTAAATTAAACTATATTAATATTAGAGGATAAGGTTGTTTTCTAATCTAAGGCTGGCGTTTAATTAGTTCAATATTTTCATCAATTCCATACCATCCATTTGACCAAAAATTAGGAGTTAAGTAGCAATTTTTTTGACAATTACGGCTGTATTCTGGATAGGTTATTGCTTGCAATCCCGCTGTCAATATTAAGGTAATACCCATAATAACTGTCAAAATATAAAATAAAACTTTATGTGATTTTGTTAGATGTTTTGGGGGCTTGTTTAATGAAATAGTATTTGAAGCATATTGTTGGTATTGACTAAAAGCCAAGGCAAATATAATCACTGCAGTTAATTGGCTTAATGGCATAACAAAAACGCCACTTAAGCCTGCGTGGGTAAATCCACAGATTAAACTGGCAAGTATTAATAAGTTGATCATGGATTTATTTCTACAGCAAAATCGAATGAATTTATATGCACAGTAAGTAAGAATGAACATAAAACAAGAAAATCCCACCAATCCATATTCGGCTAGAACTTGTAAATATATATTATGTGGATGAGCATTTTTGGTTGTGATATTTACAATATAAGTTGGATACTGTAGTGGACCTATTCCAATTACGGGGGATGATTTAAAGGCATTATAAGCAAGGGTCCAATGTAATTTTCTACCTTGATCTTGGAGTAATTCTCTTTCAATTAAAGTTTTATTTATTGATGAGATTAATAGTTCCTGTGAAATTAAGTAAATAATATAACCGATAACTAATGTAAGTAATGTGTATTTAATATATTTGAATGCGTTTTTACGATCAATTAAAAATATAATGGGTATTAAAATAATATACTCTAAAATAAAAGCTCTGGATTCACTTACAATGGCTAAATACCAAAATAAACATAATGCTATAAATGCTAATTTTTTTATTCTTGGGTGATTATGAAAATAAAAGAATGCTAATGTCAATATTGGTAATATCCAACTTTGGAATTGATTGAAAAATCGTATATTTATAAAATGGGGTGCAGCTAGTACTTCATTAATTTTAATACTTTGGTGTATATCATTAATATTGATATCTATAAGCAAGAATATTAAATTTAATATTGCTATTAATTCATATACTAGACTCATTATTATCAAGTAACCCAATATTTGACTTAAAGCATTTTTGTTTGAAGTTATATAATTTGCTAGAAACATAAAAAGTATAAATAGCCCCCAATAATAAGATAATTGTGTTAATGAATTCTCTAAAATTACTGAATTCATTAGGCTTGATATGGCTCCAAATAATATAAGGATGTAAATGCAAAGTTTTATTATATAAGGAATCATTTCATATGTATTAATAATTAAGATTCTTAGAGAGTAATCAATTATCAACAATAAGGTTAATGTAATTATTAAAATGATAGTTAGGGAACGTCTATATCCATAATAATCCATATTGTAAAGCCATGTGGGTGTATATGGCATGATGAGGCAATATACCCATATAACTAAAAAAAGATGGAAAATATAATTATATATTTTTTTTAGATAAATCATTTGGTTATTGGGTTTTGCTATATTTAACTGCTTTGGCAATTGCTTGGTAAATAACTAGTGTCACTATTTTCTCCTGGTCTACATACCCATAAATATTTACCCTCACCTTGATCCTGTAACTCAAAATTAATATTTGCATTGGTGACTCCACCTGCATTTGTAATTATTATGG
>JAOMSY010000087.1 GCA_028355575.1 Francisellaceae bacterium
TTTAGGATTAAATTTCACTCTATCCTCACTATCTCCTTTTAGGATAAAATGATATTTATCAGCTAAAAGCGGACTTGAACTTAAAATACAATCCTCATCAATTTTTATGTAAACCGCATTGTCTGCCCAAGAATTGAATGCACAAGCACTTGTAATTAAAAATAACCATCTATTAATGTTTAATTTCACCAATAACTCCAGATTAATGTTATGTATAAATATAAATGAGCTACTAATTAAACTTACTGCATAATAAGTTTGTATTTATTGCTATAACTATATGCAAAATTTAGTCAAGTATACAATTTATGCTTCCATAAAGAACACATTCAAAACCCAAATTATCACTTGGAAATGGAATTGAAAAAATTGTAACCATGTCTATGAATTACACAACTAAAGCTAATGACGAAATTTTAATTTTCTTTATCCATTTTTTTGTATTACCGTACTTGAGTAAATTGAATTATGTGGAAGATCATTAAAGCAAGCATTTAAAGCTTTTAATAAAAAATCATTTGATATTTTTTGATTCTTTTTAAGCTTATTTCTACTGTTTCTTAATTTAATATTTGTTTTCATGATAAACCGTTATTTAGGTGTAATTCATTTAATTTTTTAACAACATATTTATATTGAACCCAAAGTGATTTCAATCTTAATTTCATTTTAATTCCCCAATTCATTTTTCTGAAAATTTTATAATAGAAGTATCTGAATTCAACTTACGTTATAAAACGAGCAAATTACTTATATGCTTTTATTATAATGCTATTGTGTTTTATATAAGACATTCTTACTTTTCTATAAGCTATTCTTACTTTTCTAAATAAACGTGTAACTTTATTCATACTTATATCCAAGAATTGTTTATGTAGTTGTAACGAGAGTGAATTAAGCCTGACTTTTAAGATGTTGTTTGGGCTCTTCTTTCAACATCATGATACTGGACTTACCTTGCGCTGCGAGCTCTGGATTACTATTTATATAGTAATTATTAATCGATGGTTTAGAAGAAAAACTAGTTAAAAATACTAAGGTGCATAATAATACAACCGCAATAAAATTCATTACCCAAAAGCCATACTTGAATGTATTAGTTGTCTCGTTCATTATTTTTCTCCAGAGTTTATGTTTAGTTTTTTTATTATGCTTAACTTGTGAGTTGATTATAAAGAAACCAAGTAAAGTTGAGAATATTAAAAAATCTCTTGGCTACTCATAATTTAACTTGCTGGATCTAGTTTGCGATTCAAATGCTTATACTACTGGATATTTTGAACAGCAGGTTTTTTAGTATGGTAGTATGAGTTAGCACCAATACTCTTATAGTGAGTATATAGATTGATATTATTTAAACCTTGTACATAGAGAATATCTTATGTTTTTAAATTACATGTATTTTAATTTTAAAATTAGCTGGTTCTTCTGTTTCGACATTAGAGACTGGGCTTAAATTGCTATTCTTTTCTTTATAATTAGAAACTACGCATAACTCAGCACTTTGGTCGTGAGTTATGTTAATAAGTATATTCTTTTTAACGATATTATTTAGTGACTTTAAATTGAAGTTATTTAATTCAATGTTAATATCAGCATAAACAATCGGGTATTGAGAAAATATTTTCTCAATATGACCTTCTAATTCTAATTTATCTTCAGACTTTGAGGATAGATCTAGTTGTTCCCAAAGAGTGTTCCCTACATTACCAAATATAATACTAGAAATTGATTTGGTATTAGGCAACGAAGGTGGTCTTATGTTGTATGTAAGTTCATGAGTATCTTGATTGTAATAAAATTTAGATGTGTACATATCATGCTTTTGAAAGAGCATCTCTTTTCCAAGGTCAATTAAATCTGACTGGTCTTGGGTGGATGTAATGGTACTGTTTTTATCAAGCTCATCTTGGAAATAACTCAATACCGATAATAAGGTACTATGTGTAAGTTTGCCGTCTAAACTAATTATACTATTTTGTGCATATAAGCCTGTAATGTATAATAACGCTATACAGACATAAAGTAGCCTTCTCATATTGATACACCATCAGATAGAATTTGCGGTAATATTTAATCATCTAAATCCAGTTTTTAAATATTAATCTCATTAAGTTACTCAGAGGCTATTCGTGAAAAATTTTTGCATCAAAGTAATTTGGAAGACTTATAAGCTTTAATTAATAATCTATTATGCCACCTGAAATGAGTATAACTAGCTCTTACCATACGTTTAATTTTTCTCATGAGACTTCTCCTTTTTAAATGCTTACGATTGGTTTGAAATTTTCTAATGTTCTAACATCGCTCGGGTCTGTGATAATATTCATTTTACCAAGTAATATAAGGTCTGGATTTTTATATACATATCGTGTATGTTCAAGATTTTTAGTTGAAACAAAGTTTAAAAACAGAAGTGATAACAACAAGGTGACACTAACACAATGTATTACCCAAAAAGCTATAATATGTTTTCTAGTTTGTACCTTCATAATTTAATCTCCTCTTAAAATATTTTTTTGGTGTATAGTTTTTTAGTAGTGATTTTTTTCTTAAATTGTTTTCTTATGAGGTGATTATAATTGAACTAATTGAATAATAAATATGAAAAAAAGAAGAGGGTGCTCATTATTTAACTATCAAATTTAATGTAAACCTTAAAAATGATCATGTTCAGAAATTAACTCTCCCGCAATAAATGTATGAGCTTCAAACACCTATTTTGCTGGTTTAGTAGAAATTTATCATATTTTTTTGTATCTAAAAAAAGGCACCTAAATTTTTTTCCTCAAATATTCCATAACATCTGCGTTTAATTGACCTGACTTTACGGTGTTTTTTAACTCCATATTTATTACAGGAGAGCTGAAATGTTCAGGCTATAGCTATCTTAACCAGCTACTATGTCGCCAATACGCTAGCATTTAAAGCGATAATCGGCGAGGTAATTAATGGATTAATAAAATCAAGATATACAATGTTTGGAACATGACCTTTTGCTATTTCTTGATGACCTATTTTTTGTGTTAATAAATAGGGTAAGTGTCCGTGCGCTGTATTCGTTAATGCATTTACATTACCTAATGGGCCATTAGGTGTTAATGTCCAAGATAATAAAAATAATTTATTTTCCTGACCTAAAGCACCTTCAGCAGATAATTTTTTTAACTGATCATGTTGCATAACATGGTAATCATTGGTGCGAGTATATTGATCATACACTATAAAATCGATATCACTAAAAAACCCATTACTCGGTTCGATGTATTGATCATAACATAGTTTTTCTTTCCTAATATCTGCAGCCTTAAATGTTTCGAATACAACTAAAATTTTACCACGATAAGCAGATATTTTTTTAGTGAGCAGGTTGAATTCATTTTCATCATCTTTATACAAATAATCAGAGTATTTTTTCTCTTTAAGTAATTCAATAAGTTTTTTAGGGGTTTTATCATCACGAGTATGTGAAACATTTAAAACCACCATCTCACTTGGATTTTTTTCAAGAAAACTTATCGCATTATCTAAAACACCTTCTATAGTTTGCCCATTACAACCAACATCAGTCCCATGGTAGGTAACCAATGTCCCAGTCTTAGCATTTCCATGCACTCCAGGTCTAATATCAAAATATCTAGAGCCAGCATTGAGTTGACCTGAAATATTTAAAGACTGTGTTTTTGTAAGAGCTTCAGGAGAAACACCACAATTATGTAGCTCTGACATACCAGCATCATGGCTCCCTGGCATCACAATATTATTCAATGAAGTTGTTTCATCAAGCTTCCCCATCCAATTATTTAATTGTACAGGTAAGTCATCTACATCATCATATAATGTTAACGAATTTGTCCAATTACCTGTCTGCAAGTATAGGTCGTTAATCTTTCCAAAAGGTCGAATATCAGAAACTGTATTACTTTTATTCTGGTCTAATAAAATAGTATCATTATTTGGTTCACGTAAATGAATTTCCACCGTAGCTTTTTGGTCAACTTCAATACAAGCTGAAGAGAATGCAGGTATTTCAGTAGTGGTTGTGAGCATCAAAGAATCATTATTATAAATAGTACGCCAATCAGTAGCTAAAAGCTTTGAGGTACTGTTATAAAAACAAGCAGTCGAATCTGGGAATGAAATTTCAATATTGTTGGTGCCATTAATTTTAAATGTTAAATTAACTATTTGACCATTATCTGTTGTACCAGCGCAGGTTACTGAAGAATCTTTTTTATCGCTAGAATCACAATTAACCCCTCCTATCTTCCAAGGGTTATTAAAAGCCGTATGTCCTTGAGCAAGCATGAAATGGTCAAATTTATAATCTTTGCCATTAAATTTAAATAGTAATGAACCATACATAGCGAAATTTAATTCATGCGGGTTACTATTTGTATAAGAATATTCATTAGGGAGTTTATTTTTAAAAAACTTAGCAGTATCTGTGGTGTTATGCCTACCCAAAATAAAATTCATTGTTGCCTTAGTTGTTGAGCTTACAGACTGTTCCGCTTTAAAATCCATACCAGCCATTACATGATTATAAGGGTCTTGACCTTCTGAAACATACATATCTTTAATATTAAATGAAATATCTTTTAATGCGTCAGGCGCATTGCTGTTTGGGTGTTGAGAAGCCTTGAATATAACAAAGTTATTATCATAGCCATTAAATTTTGTTTGCGAATATGCGCTGTCTACACACAAGGACAGGAAATTTACAGATAAAATTATACTTAATTTTTTAATCAACATTTTATATCCTTTACTTGAATGATAAGATATAGCTATCACTAAATAATTACATAA
>JAOMSY010000088.1 GCA_028355575.1 Francisellaceae bacterium
ATCTGGATGGTTAGGGTCGGCTGCCCTATCTTGAGCAATGTTATCAACTATACCAGTGGTAGAACCACCTCCCCATAATACTGCAACAATGTTATCATTTACTAACTCTTGGGTATTTGCTTCAGTCCAATCGTATTTTCCAGTGTTGCCATTTTGATCCATAGTTAAATAACTGCCTATTCCGCCGTTAAAATTATAAGAACTTGGCATAGTGGTATCAAGATTTAAACTGCTTAAGAATGGTATGGCTTGCGCAGGGTTGGTTACATCGCTAGACGGAGTATATTCGCTTAGGCCTGATCCAAAAATATAATCTGGTTCTGTACCAATAGTAACTGGGTTAGCTTTATCATCAGTGGATTGAATTAAATGACCACCAGGAATTTGCCACAGCATCGCTGGTTTATTAATATGAGATGATACACCACCAATGTAGCTTAAGTAGTTATGCATATCTCTGGCATTAAATAAATAGCCAAGATCTATAACATTGCTTGTTCCTTGTTGGGTCTGAACAGACGTTAACGCTGAGTAGTCATTAGCCTCATATTTGTCAAATACTATGAATCCTGGTTGGTATTGACCAGAGTAAACGCCTGTGTCATCAAGTAATGCGTCAACTGTATTTACATTTGTTGTTACATCCGAACTTGACCCGTGAACAAAATTTGCATTGCCACCTGCCCATGTGTTTACAACCCAGCCATAATTAACTGAAGTATAATATGTACTCAGTATGTAGTTATTCGCTTCCACAAATCCTTTAACGTCATTGCTGAAGGTTGGTATATCCTGAGTTTTAACACCTTCAGCGCTTAGTGCGTCAGAAACAGCTTTGTTGATATCCACATTTTTAAATTGAGTTGACTGTTCATTATCAGTATGAACTTGACCAAGAAAATCTGGATTCAGAATAATTACACCATATTTGTCTTGGTTATCTGGTTTTGCCGCAGTCAAAGCTTGGGCATTAAGAATAATATTTTCTAATCCATATTCAATAATGTTTTGTTGATCCCAATTATAATACCCTGAGTATTGCCCTTGTGGGGAATTATCTCCATTAATATGAACACCAGCGCTTAAGTTGAGACTATACAAAGTAATTACTGGTTGAGTTAGTGATTTACTTGATTGACTTATTTGTTGTGCTTGATTGATTAAGGCATTAACACTTCCAGTTGATGTTTGACTTGTTGGTGCAACAGGCTTGTAGTCATCAGGGTTGTTCCAATCTGATGGATCTGCAGGTAGATCAGCAGTAGTTCCGCCAGCCATGTATGCGCCATAAGCAAATATGAAGTCTACTTTTTTACCGTCATTGAAAGCATTTGTTACTGTATCAGTGAAATTAGAGACAGTACCCATAGATAAATAATCCGGCCAACCGCTAGGCTGAGTTACTGCAGCATTTGAGATAGTGATGATTGAAGATAAACAGATTGTTGCTAATGTAGTTGTAATTAATTTTTTCATATTATTCCTCTTGTTTCTTTTGATTGAAAGTTATAGTTAATTGAGAGCTGATTGCATTGTATAATTATGATTAAATAGTAACCATTAATTTTTTTATGAAAAAAATAAAAATAAAATAAAAGCAGTTTTTGTGTTGCTGGCTGATAAGTATATTTAAGCAAAAATTATTGTTGAAATGTCTGTCTGAGCGGCACTTCTGCAAAATCTGTACCAGCAATCAAGAGCTAAGCAAAGAGCCCTCACTGACCCCAACAGCAAAAAGTAATGCAAAACACCCCACCGTAGTTCCTAAAATTACATATGGATTATCTTTAGCATTATTTGCTACAACTGATAATATGGCAGCAATAGCAGTGAATGCACTAGAGATTGCGAAACTTATTGATATTGAACTTGCACCATCTAAATACATTGATATGCAAGTAAGTGTTAGTGAGATTATTGAACACAATGCAAGTACGACATATGCTGGATCATACCATCCGCAAGCAAAAAATATTGTGCTTACAATCGTCATAACAGTAATGATAATTGCACCACATATAATCATTTCTGGAAGCCCGCAAGCGATATTCCATGCAAGGTGGTTTATAGAAATAAGTGATGATATTAGCCCAGGAATCCAAGTCAACGCGCCACCAGATAACGCATTTATTGGCAGCAGCACTGCTTGAACAATATCTAGGATGACCGAAGCAACCATCCAAGCTTTTGGTACGTCATTAGAGCTGGTTAACGTATTACTAGATCCAAATGAAACCATTTTTTTCATTTCAGATATTGCATCTTCAAATGATACATTCAACTTATCCATTATACCGATACCCGGAGTAATCAAGACAGGATTAAATCTATTAACATTAATAATTAAGGTGATGATGACCGATGCAATGTCTTCGCAACCAATGGATAATGTTTGATTTGATATAACACCAGAACCAGGGAAGAAACTTGACATGCTTGATGGCATAGTAAAGTTTTGTGAGTACAATGCAGGTAAAACTGAACTTGGGTCAATATTTTGCTTTATCCAGCCTAAGAGATCAGATCCATAATTTTGGGGGTTAATTCCTGAACCGGTGATTGCTGAAAAGTCGATTTTATCTGTTCCAGATTGTAAGAATGAGCTAAATGACATGTTTCCTATTCCGCCAAAACTACTATTGCTAAAATTAGCCTGATTGTCGTCATTTAGACCTTTTGCATCTGAATATATTGGCATCGTAGTGGGGTCTACATCTTTAACAATATTCTGAAAGCTAGAATCCGACTGAGAGTTTTTGCCTATTTCATTTGCTAGATAGTTTGATTTTGTTGAGTTTTCATAGTAAAAAACTAGTCCAGGAGTTGAATCAATATCAGCAGCTCCCTTAAGACCCAGTCGACTTGCGATACGCTTGTGCATTTGATTTGTCATAGCGCTCTGATTAATTACATTTTTATTGATTGCATTATCTATACTAGATTGGGGATTAGATATATTACCTAGTACGCTTTTTGCCGCATTATCAATATTATCAGAAATATAACCAAGTGCTTTTGTTTTATCATCCCAATCCATATGTTGCTTCAAATTTTCAAGGATATCTTTACCAGGGTCATTCAAATATTGAAGCAACCACTTTAAAACTAATGATAGAATTTCATTAAAAACAAAATCACCAATATCTTGGACAATATTAACCAGTGCGTATACAGCTGAAGCAATAGATTTAATATCTTGAAAAAGTTGGCTAAAATTGAGTGTCGCGATGTCATTTACAATACTATTCAAATCATCTGCAATAGTATCAATATTACTTATAATAGAGTTATAAGCATCCTCTAAACCATTCCAAATTGCAGAAGCAATATCAGATATATCATCCCATATATCACTCCAAAAGCCATTAACCATAGAAGCGCTTGAACTACTAGTGACGCCAAGAGAGGCATATAAAGGATTTAGGGAAGTATCATTGTTTATAGTAGAAAATGACAAGGAACTACTATTATCAGGTGCGCCTGCCTTAGCAATTTGTTGGTGGCCATTTAACCACTGTGTTTTTACATCATCAGGTGTGCTAATGTTCACTTGAGACACACTACTAAAGTTTTTACTTACATAGCTATCTACAGAACCATAACCACCTGTTTGCTGAGATACTTCGTCTGCAGCACCACTTCCAGTATCACCATAGGTAGGCGTTGTGTAATTATTTGGTTCAGCTAGCCTTGCATGTGCATTATAAGAAATATTGAACTGCGCCCAATCAACTAAAGGGGAAGTGCTTCCGTTAATATACTCTAAAACAGGTGAGTTTAATGATGCCACATTAAACTGGTCAGCACTAATTAGCCGATAATAAATTGTTGCACCTTGATGATTCCCGGCTTGGTCTAAGAATACATTCAAATATATCCGGCCATTAACTGGTTTAATAAAATAAGAGTTCAAGCGTGTTGCATTAATATTTACTGGATTTTTTGGATCAGAATTATCAATTATATTACAACCAACATCAAATCGAACCTCTAAAAAGTCAGAATCAGCTAGCGTAACAATTTGTTCGTTTGAATTAACGGCATATAACTCTATATGGTGTGCATCTACTAAACTAGATGCAGTACAAAATGATGTAAAATCATCTTGGCTTGCTTGTATTTTGATAGGGCGAAACTTCCAAGCAGAGGTTATCGTATCTTTATGCGCATAAAAATATTCTGATGGGTTTGAGTCATTTCCTGTAGGTTTGACATAAAGAATTTCACAGTCATGAAAATAATTTGACCAGTATAAAAGTCTAATACCTTTATCTAGAAATTTATAGCCTAAATTAGGTGCGGTAATTTTTGAGTTTTGATCATATTTTGAAGCTGGGTAAGAATTATAAGCTTGTTTTGAAACCACATCTCCAGTATAAAGCATTAGCTGTATATCATTTACAGCAAGCTTAGACTCATCAGAAATCGTAACGTCTGCGCTAGGGTCACTTCCATCATAAGTGATATACATTCTAAATATTCCCTGATGGTTAACAGACATATTTACATTAAAAGCAGAATCACTAAAACTATTATTAATAGTGTAGGTAGCGCCATTTCTTGAACCTGAAATAGGATCTTGAAGAATTACATTAGGTAGTACTGGATGACCATTTATTATTTCCGCAAGCTGCAACATGA
>JAOMSY010000089.1 GCA_028355575.1 Francisellaceae bacterium
GATAGAGCCAGTAGCCGGAAGAATTGAGCCAGGTGAGTCAGCAGAAATTGCTTGTGTCCGTGAAGCCGAAGAAGAAGCTGGAATTACTTTAGAGGCTAAAAATCTAGAATTCTTATATAAATATTATCCGTCACCCGGTGGTTATGCTGAAATACTACATTTGTATGCAGCTGAAGTAGATGCAGATGACTTTGGTGAATATGCTGGTTTAGCAGATGACGTTGAAGATATTAAGATTTTAAAAATCCCATTTAAAAAAGCTTATGAAGATATGATGGCTAAAAAATATAAAGTGGCGAGTACTTATATTGCATTACAGTGGTTGTTTTTACATAAGTTTAAATTTTCTGATTGAGAAAAATACCTAAATATAAAACACAAAGATATGAATAAACTTGAAATGCATAATATCATTATTATATGGATATCATTAAATACTAAGAACCCAATTAATAATCCGCTTGAAAACCACGAAACAGAATATAATTGCCCGCAAAACGCCATGATTTTCCCTTGGTCTTTTTGATTTGAATTTACAGAAAATAGGGCAGTATACATTGGGGCGCAAAGGTTAATAAGTATGTATATAAATATACAAGCGGAAAGCATTAATGGTTGAGTCATTATTCCAATTGAATTGACACCAAACAATTGTGTTAATAAAAGTCCAATAATCAAAGTAAAACTAACTGTCATAATTATTTTGGGTGAAAACCTTTTATAGACGCTTTTTTGTATAGTGAGAGAATTTAAAATTATGCCAATACTAACTACGAAGAAGAAAAACCCTATCGCTTTAGGCCCAAAACTAAATTGAATGGCTAAACGTACATTAAGTGATTGAATAAATAATCCTGTGCTAAGTTGGAGTGCAAAGTAGCTTAAAGATAAATATTTAATATCTTGTGACTTTATCATATTAATATAATTTTTGATTGGATGTGTTAATTCATATACTTTTTGCTTGGATATTAATGATGGTTTTTTACTAATGGGAACTTCAGTTATATATTTATATACGAAAATTAAGTTGAAGCTTGCAAGGATGCTTCCAATAATAAATGGAATATATAGGCTATGACTATCATTAAAAATGCTTGATAAGCTTCCTAACAATGGGCCAATAATAAACCCTGTCAAATAAGCAACTGTAGGCCATCTATAGGCAAGTTTTTTTTCATTGAACGTTTCAGTAATATCAGCAATCATAGCATTTGTGATGGTATAGGTACCAACACTTATGCCTGAGATGAATCTAGATACAAGAAAGATGTATATGCTGTGATAATAGATGGCAACAGCACCAATTAAATATGAAATTAATATGCCAGACAAACCAATAAATAAAAATTTTTTTCTGCCAAAAATATCTGATAAATAGCCAAATATGGGCATACTGAATAAACTGCAGAGTGGGAATATAGCAATTGATAGACTATAAAATAATCCTCTTAGATGGCTTTGATCTCCGATTAACCCAATTGATGAATTTAAAAATAACTCAGGTAATATTGGAATAATAATTCCAGCACTTATTGCATCAATAAATAAAATCAGACACAAAGAGAATAATTTTTTAGATTTAATATCCATTGCCTGTAATCTATTACTTATGAAACTACGAGGTTTTCTTGATATACTAGCTTTGTGTCTTCAATACAACTCATGGATGGTAAAACAACATTTGCACTCGTAATTAAATGAAATCTACTCATGTTCGGCACAACAATACTGAGGCAACAACAGTTATCAGATTCATGTATTATTTTCACTAAAATGCTATATCTTTGTTCATAAAAATTGTCTTTTATAATTTTTAATTGGTCTATAATTGTGAGTGCAGTAATATGTGAGTTCGCATAATTTTCATATACAATTTTCTTGTTTTGCAATTTGATTGCATAACAATTTGCAAGCTGAGATGATACCTCATTAATTTCTTGGTACTCTCTAAATTTATCTGCTTTCATTTCTGCTGTAAGAGGATGCAAGCATTGTATTAGTTCTGATACGGCACGTTGGCACGCGACTTCTTCAGATAGTGATGAACCAGCACCACAAGTGTGAATGTAAGTAAAGCTTCCATTCAATGGAATAGCTAAGTAAACATGGGAATTAAAGAAATGCTTTAGCTTTATAACAGCTATCTCAATACCATATTTATCTTCAGCTAGTCTAATTTTTTGTTGGATGTATATTGGTAATGACTCATTTTTAGTTACTGTAATTGGGGTGTTTGGATTCAAAATAAAGTGATGTATTAAAAAATAAGAAATTGCTTGTCGCTCAATAATTTCGTTTAACCCATGAAGTAGTGCTTCGTTGTAGTTTGTGCCGATTGATCTTCCATTCCCGCTTGAGTATTTTAGTAACGTATTTCTATAATCATTTGTTGATAAGCTTTCAGGAAACGTTAACTCAACAGGATAGTCTAGCGTTTCATTAGTTTGAATATTTTTATATTGTGTACAAGGGTAGATTGATTGTGGATCTTCTTTACTTATAAAGTCGATAACATAATCCTGTTTTATTGCTTCAGGTAATTGGTTAATTTGTTTATATTCATGGTATTCAGGTTCTATCTCTGAAAAAGTTTGGCAGTAGTAATGCTCTAAACTTTCAAATATAGCACCTACAGTTGCTGGTGATGCAGACATGCCTTTACCTAGGCCTTGACAAACCTTTTTGTCATTAGCATATAACTCGCATACACTAAATATCAATTTGTCTTTGTCGTGGGTCTTTACCTTAGCAGTTAAACCTGCTTGTTTTACTTCTTCTATAGCAAGTTCATATGCTTTAGTCAGTGTTTGGTTTCTTTCAAATGGTTTCATTTCTGCATCACCTTTTAGTTATATATTTACGCGCTTGCTAATGTTTTAATTAAAGGCACAAGCTCTTTTTCTTTTGGAACAAATTTAACTTGTGCTTTAGCGCTTATCATTGGTACTTGAGATCCTATGCATCCCATGTTTATCTCCTATTATTTATGTTTATACAGCCGATAGTACTTTTATTAGAGAAGCTAATTCCTTCTCCTTTGGTGTGAATTTAACTTGTCCTTTTGCACTAAAAACTGGTACTTGTGATCCTGCACATCCCATGATTAATATCCTTATTTAGCGTTAATTGTTTTAATTGACTTAAGTAGTAATTTTTCTTGGAAAGATATTTTTACAGCTTGAGTTTTTATTGTGGCAACATTTGGGTTATAAACCATTCCGCCCATATTTTTCTCCTTTAATATTAATGTTATCGTTCTTATTTGTTCGAGATGTATTGAAATACTGTCTCGAATGACATCATATCTATTTGTTAATCAGACAGGCATCACCCAGAAGTGGGTTGTTTAATAATTTATTTATGTTAGTGATATGTTTAAGATAAATTATTGAAGGTTATCTAGACAGCCTTTAGAATATGCCTTGTCCAATGGGTTTCTTATTGGCGGTTTATCAATGGCTCGCACCAAAATCTTAATGAGTTGATCCTAATTAACAGAATAATCATTATGTAAAAGATAACTATTCATGCCAAATTTTTCATTTTTATGTCGTTTAGTGTGTTTATATTTAATGTGTTCTAAACTTTAGTCAAATAAGTTTTGGAGAAAAAATGAATAGCCACTCGAATCAATCATTAAAAAAACTTAGTCACCAATGGAGACGTATAAATGCATTGTGGTATAAGGCTTATGCACCTTTCCTGAAAAAATTGAAAATCACTTATACACAAGCAATTGTTTTAACAACAGTTGAATTTTTAAAAAAACCAACTAAGAGTGAAACATCTCAATATATGCGTGCTGAGCAACAAAGTATTACACGCGCTATTAATAGCTTAGTAGAGAAAAACATGCTAATTCGAGAGTCTGATAAAAATGATACTCGCTTTATTCGATTATCCTTAACTGAGCAGGGGGCGACTACTGCGGCTAAAATCCAGACGTTTTTAAATAATACCTGGACAGAGTCTTTAGATGGAATTCAGGAACAAGATTTTGAAATTTTCAATAGGAACTTAGATTGTATTATAAAAAACATGGAGTCAAATATATTGGGCTCAAATGAAACTCCTGTTAAGTTGTATTGGTGATCAGCTATGGGGTTTGATAATTATCTAGCAATTAGAAACGATATAAACTTCATTTGAAGTACTTTTTATTAGCCATATTTCTATACCCGAATTCGTGTACTATTTGCATAATGGAGATAAGAAAAATGGCTATAATTATTTAAGATATTGTTTGAAGTATGTTCATATATACCACTATATATTCCAATTAAAATTAAGTTAATGAATACAACTATGAATATAAATACTGATATTTTAGATAAGAAGTTGGGTTTATATTGCATAATACTCTCCAATATTTATTTACTGTTATCTTAAAACAAGGTGATCAGGTTGTGTTTATGTAACCATTATCGTTGACATTGGGTTAGAGTGTAGTAAATATATTGGCGCAGTGTTTTGAGCAATACTTTTAAAATAAACACAGCATGTTAATAAAGTCACTAATGCAGAAAAGAAAAAAATATTAAAAATTATTATAAATTTATAAAAAACGTTATTCATTCCAGGTGTCCTCCTAATAATTTTTGAGATTTAAATTATCCTTTTGTATTGAATGT
>JAOMSY010000009.1 GCA_028355575.1 Francisellaceae bacterium
TATCACCGCATAACAGATCTGACAATCCAGTCGCGGTAGCATATTTATTTTGGCAGATTAGATAGTCACTGTAGATGTCTAGAATCTGGTTGTTCATAGCCGATAAAAATAGTAATTTCAGATACTTAAATTTAGGATATCAACATCATACCCATAACCCTTTTACAGCACTTTTGCGTAAGGTGAGTGAGTAACTGTATTAGAGTTACTTTATGCTAAACTAAATTTGAGCATTAATTACCTAATTATAAAGTGATATGTCAAATAAAATAATTTGGTCAAACATACCCATACTATATTTAAAAATATTAGTTTGCTTTTTAAAAACTAATTCTTTAACAGAATGTTCAAAGCAATATGACTTACATATTAGTCAGATTAAGCGTTATTTTGACCAAATTTCTAAACATATTGGTTTTGATCTATATGCCAAACAAGGGAATAAGGTAATTTGCAGTGAGAGAGCTCAAGAACATTTAAAGGATATAGAAAAATTCATACATCAGATTGAGCCAATTTTCCGAGAAAAACCTCAGTTGAAAATGTACCTTACTATTTTACTTTCAACCGCATTTGCTAAAAATTGTTTACCAAAAATACCTGATCGAGAGCAAATAAAACTGGCAAGTTACTCTCAAGCATTGTTTAGAGATTATGGTTTGTTAACGAAACAAATTATTAATACTTACGATTTAATTTTTATTAATAAAGCTTATGAAGCACTAATTGACCAAGATATTTGGATTTGTAAAAGCCAACACAGTGTCGAAGTTGGTTTATATGCCAGTAAAAATTTTCTGCAGCAAAATGAACCTATTAAGTCGCCAGCTTGTCTAGCAAAGCACGAATGCATTAGTGTTTCGAATCACTTAGAAAATATTTGGATACTAAAAGATAAAAATGGTGTGTCTCACTCAGTTGATATTGCCTCAGATATTATTATTGACACTACTTTTATTCAGTCTTATGCAGTCAGCAAGTCGCTTGGCATTGCCATTTTAGAAAAAACTACCGTGCAGTATTTTAATGATGATGAGCTTGTAGAAGTATTACCAGAATATGAATTAGAGCCACTTCATTGGGCGGTATATATAAAAAATTCTTGTACGCATCCGCAACTTGAAAAAAGCTGCCAACTTTTGGAAGAACTGTTAAAAGGCCTGAAATGATTGTTGAATAATCTCTGTTAAGGCATCTAAATGTTTATGATGACGATTATGATTTACGTAAGCGCTGACCAAAGCATTAGGTACAGAGTAATCTGTTAGTATTTCTACCATATTATCTCTTTCATCACCTTTAACTAAGGCTTCAGTTAGAATAGCAATTCCTGCACCTCCGTCGACAGCGTGAGTGGCAATGGCCTCATTCTCAACGGTGATACCTTTTGGAATATATATTTTTTTAACTTTATTGGTGTTGGTATTTGTGAATTCCCATAAATTTATTTTTTTGTTACCCGAAAGTATGCAGATATGGTTTGTGAGGTCTTCAGGGTGATCAATTTTATTATTTTCTGCTAAATACTTTTCTGATGAATAGGTCTTCTGTACTAATGAGTTTGTACCCATTTTCCGCCAAGTATTTGGGTTAATAAAATGGTCATAGCCTTCTCTCAAAATAATTAAGTCAATGTTATCCAGAATAATCTCAGATATTTTTGGGAACTCTGTTAGAAATGACATGCTAAGTGTAATGAGTTCGACATTCAGTTTATCAACTTGCTTTTTTAGTTTTGGCAGATAGTAATTTGCACACAAAAAGGAGGGTGCAATTGGCATTAATAGCCTGATTTTCTTTGACCAACTATTCGAAGCATTTAATGAACTGGCATAGGCTCTCATCGCCAGAGTCAGCGGCTCATATATTTTTATGGCTTGTTCGGTGAGTTGGTACTCATTCCTAATTCTTAAAAAAAGGGTTGTCTGTAATTTTTCCTCCATTGAATTGATACTGCGTATGCAGGTCGATGTTGAAGTGTTTAGCTCTTTTGCAGTCATTGCAATGGCCCCAGTTTTAATGAATAGTTGAAACACTCGCATTTCTTGAAGTGTTAATGTATCAATATTTTCTGTATCCATATATCACCAATAATTTTATGGGTGTTAATTAAACCGCTGTTCTCTAGTTTGTGAGAAATTAAGATATTACTGCTGGCTAAATCGTAATATTTTTTCGCACAAATCCGTATGATTTTAGTTTAGTCTTAATGACCTGTTCTGCAAGATTTTAATTGATTAATCGAGCGTTAGAAGCTGATTGATTTAGAGGCTTTTAGGAATTTGTCATTAACGATTTCTTTTTTGATTGCTGTTTCAGAAATTGTTTCTTTTTCAATGACTTCTTTGTTGTTTTTACTTCTTTTGGTTATGACTGTTTGAGTGGTTATTTGTTCTTCTTCGACAAGTTTTTTTGAATGATTTTTTTCATTGTATTTAATTTTCTCATTTTCAGGGAGGCTGTAAATATCTGCAAATGAAGACGCTGAGATAATGAATGCTATTCCTAACCCTAGTATAATTTTCATTTTAAGTTTCATACTTCAATCATCCTTTAAGAATAAGTGGCTGAGAATTCATCTACTATTCATTACAGTATTGAGATTTAATACAATTGTAAAGTCAGTTGTGAAAAGGATTAATTAAGAATTTAGAAAGCTAGATATATGCTCAATTGCGATGGTTGCTTTTGTTTTGAGTGCTTCTTGAGTATTGAATCCAATATGTGGTGTAGCAATAATATCTTTCCTGTTTAATAAAGGGTGGTTTGGGTCAAGGGGTGGTTCAGTATCAAAAACATCAATGGCGGCGCCTTTTAGTTTTCCTGCATCTAATGCATTGATTAAGTCTATTGTATTAACAATTGGGCCACGCGCACAATTTATTAAGTATGCAGAAGGTTTCATTAAATCAAAATATTTTTTATTTATTATGCCTTTTGTTTTTTCATTAAGTGGAATGTTAAGGCTGATATGGTCACTTTCCTTGAATAGGTTTTCTAAATCTGACAATGTGTTTGATGATCGATAGGTGAGTGTTTCCATACCAAAAACTGTCGCAAATCGTTCTATTTCTTTGCCGATATTTCCATAACCAACAATCCCGAGTGTTTTACCCTTTAGCTCTGTACCTGTATTTGTGCAAATTTTATTAGTAATAGTATTATTATTTTCAACAATGTTTCTTGCGAGTGAAATCATAAAACCAATTGTGAGTTCGGCTACAGCTGTATTTGCATAACCAGATGCATTTTTGACGACAATGTTTTTCTCTTTAACAGCTTTGCTATCAACGTGGTCAATACCTGAAAAAGCAACTGAGATAAATTCTAAGTGATCTAGACTGCTAATAACTTTATAACTTAACGGACGGTTTGTCAGAGCAATAATATTGACTGATTTTAATTTTTCAATTAGCGCTTCATCAGAGTCATTACGACTGTCAAAGATAATTAATTCATGATCTTTAAGTTCATTCTTTACATTATTAAGTTCATTTTCAGAAAAGCCAATTGGCTCGATTATAGCAATTTTTTTCCCTTGTTGTGTCATTAGAAAATGCTTCCTATTTTATGTGAAGATATAATTAGTATATGAAGTATTATTGCTAAGATCATTAATCTCGTTGTAATGTGGATTATATAGGTTAAATCTAATTGGAGCGCGTAATTGATTATTCGAGATGCAAATGAAAAAGACTTTGTTGAAATATTGCAGCTTAATACCATTGAAGAGAAAGCAACAAGTCATCTGACAATGAATGATCTGATTAAATTAGATGAGATGGCTAGGTATCATAAGGTTGCAGATATAAATGGTGTTGTGGCTGGATTTTTATTGGCAATTGATCAAGGTAAGACTTACCAAAGTGAAAACTATAAATGGTTTAACCAAAAGTATAAACAATTCTTATATGTTGATCGAATTGTAGTGGGTAAGGCATATGCTGGCCTAAAAATTGGTACAAAACTTTATGAAGACTTATTTTCATATGCGCTTGAGAATAGATTTCCGGTCATCACCTGTGAATATAATATTGTGCCGTTAAATAAGGCATCACAGCTTTTTCACAGTAAACTTGGATTTGCAGAAGTAAGCCAGCAATGGTTAAATAATGGTGAAAAATGTGTTTCATTGCAATTCGCGGAAATAGGGAAGTAAAATAATTCCGATGTTTTTAACTAAATCATGTCTAAACTTTTAAGCAAGCAGTTAAATTTGGAGCGTTATGAATATAGAAAGAAATAGTGTTTGTTGGTTTGAAATTTATGTTGATGTTATGGAAAGAGCTAAAGCTTTTTATGAATCAGTCCTACAAGTTAAACTAGACAAAGTCCCGGTTGATGAGCCTGAAATGTGGATGTTCCCTGGTGACCCACAAAAGCCTGGTAGCAGTGGGGCATTAGTGAAAATGTCATTCAAGAAACCTAGTAAAGACGGCACAGTTATCTATTTTAGTTGCGAAGATTGTGCTAATGAGACATCAAGAGTAGAGGAAAATGGTGGCAAAATTTTTCAAAATAAATTTTCAATTGGTGAATTTGGTTTTATATCAGTAATTGAAGATACCGAAGGTAATATGGTGGGTTTCCATTCATTAAAATAAGACTATGATTGAATGATTCAGACACTTGCTATTAAACACTATAGGTCGCTATTTAATTTAGTTATCCCGTTGAGTAATTTAAACTTAATTACAGGGCCTAATGCCAGCGGTAAGTCGAACTTATATAAGGCTCTAAGACTTTTAGCTGAGACGGCAAAAGGTGGTGTGATTCACTCTTTGGCAAAAGAAGGTGGATTAAAAACGACCTTTTGGGCTGGGCCAGACCAAATAAGTAGAAGAATGTTAATGGGTGATGTTCCTGTGCAAGGTAATCAACCGCAACAGGTTGCTCGCCTTCGCTTAGGTTTCTCAAGTGAAGATTTTGGTTATTCCATATCATTTGGTTATCCTGAACCAACAAGTTCAGCTTTTTGTCTTGATCCTGAAATTAAACGAGAATGTATTTGGGCAGGGAACGCATATCGACCTGCTAGAGCTTTGGTTGATAGGAAAGGTCCTGCAGTTAAGGTTAGAAATGGTCGATCTTGGGAAGTTATAGAGCAGCATAACCAAACGTTTGAAAGTATTTTCACTCAAGCGATACATCCAGATAAAGCGCCAGAGATGGTTACATTAAAGGAAGAAATAAAAGGCTGGCGATTTTACGATCATTTTAGGAGTGATATTGATGCACCAGCTAGGCAGCCGCAATTAGGCACACGCACACCTGTGCTTAGCCATGACGGTCATGATCTAGCAGCTGCAATTCAAACTATTATCGAAATAGGTGATGAAACAGCCCTATATGAAGCAATTGAAGATGCTTTTCCGGGGAGTCAGCTTGAAATTAAGAAATTTGATAATGGTTTATTTATGACTCAACTAAAGCAAAATGGGTTATTAAGGCCATTGTTAGCAACTGAATTTTCAGATGGTACACTAAGGTATTTACTTTGGATAGCAGCATTATTAACCCCACGCCCACCTGAATTAATGGTATTAAATGAACCTGAAACAAGCTTGCATCCTGATTTATTGCCAGCTTTGGCTAGGTTAATTATTAAAGCATCACAATCAACTCAAATTTGGGTGGTATCTCATGCGAGTAGACTAATTTCTGCTTTAGAGCAGTCACCTGAGTGTAATGCTATTAGACTTGAAAAAGAATTAGGGCAAACTAAAATAATTGGTCAGGGCATATTAGATAAACCAAATTGGCACTGGCCAGATTAATCGCGCAATAAAGTTTTTATACACACTATTTAGATTGAGCGATTATCTAGTTTGATATTATTATTGAGTACGAAGTTGATTATATATCGTTGTGATTAGAGAAGGGTAGCTACTCCCTTCCGGTGCATCACCAGATAAATCCCAAAACATACCACCACCAAGATTTTTTTGTTTGATGTAGTTTGATTTTATCTTGATCATGGTTGGTGAATCATAAGTGATAAAAACCCCTGTGCTTGAGTCAAAGTAATAAGATTCCCCGATAGTATCAAAAGTAAAAGTCTTGCCATTTGCGACATAACCGTTTGAGGTAACTTGTCCATTATCAGGTAGATTATGGTAGCCATTACCAGCATCAATATACGTATTTTGACCTGCATTATAGTTTTGACAATTGCTTTGTGTTTTTTGAGCGCTAAATGTTTGACCCATTATGCAGTTATAACCGATAACACCTTTATCCCATTCGCCAATACCTGCTGAGCCAGATTGGAATATTCCATTCAAATTTCCAGAACTAACATTTTGCCATTGCCGACCATATATCGGCATGCCAATAACAATTTTTTTGCTTGGAACGTTTTGTGCTAGCAGAGAATCGACTGCATCTGCTGTATTCCAAAGTCCACCATTTTCTGCAGCATCTGGGTCAACGTTCCCATGTGTATGTGAAAGTGCTGATTGATGCCCAGTATCTGAATCAAATGCGCCATCATAGTCATAGCTCATTAAATTGATGTGGTCTAAATATTCATGGATTTTGGTATAGTCTATATCCTGAATATTTTGTGGCGCTGCGGATATAGCGACACTAAGTGAATAATATTCACCAGTTGTTTTTTGAGCTGCGTTTAATTTTTCTCTAAGTGTCTTTAGTAGTAGTCTAAAAGTTTCTGCTTCAATTAATTTTTTAGAGTGATAACTAAATTGTGGACCTACGACAGGGAATTCCCAATCAATATCGATACCATTGAAGCCATATTGCTGCATAAGTTTGACAGCGGATTCAGCAAATAAATTTCGTTTATTGGCATCTGCTGCTACTGCTGGGAAGTTGTTTGACCAAGTCCAACCACCTATAGAAAAGATTAAGTCTAAGTTTTTATTATAGGTTTCTTTTGCTAACTTTCTTGCTTGGTTTAATTGGCCTATATTTCCATAATATGGTTTTAAACCAGACCAGTCGTCAGCACTGAAAGTACCGTGCTTGGTATTGACTTCAGGGAAATGTTTTTCAGTATCAGCATAAGCGTCACCTAATATGACCTCACCTGTGCTTTCAACATTTAAGAAAGCATAATAAATATGATCAATCTTTTCGATATCTATATCTGAAATCTGATGATCTCGCCCATATGTTCCCCAAGCAGCATAATAGGCGCCTATTGTTTGTTGGGTTTGTGTGACCGATATTGCTTCGAAATTTAATGCATAGCTATTCAAAGTTGATTTATCAACTGTGATGGTCTTGCCTAGATCATTACTTGAAAGTTTGTACTGTTTTCCATCTGTTGCAGTAAATTGAGTCGCATAAATATTATAGTTGCCAGTAGCGATGATAATGGTATTGCTCCCAGTTAGTAAATTATTAAATTCAATTTGTTCGCCTGTCGTAATATTTTTAAGCGTAATATCAACACTACTATTCAACGGTATGTTAAATACTTTTAATGTAATTTTTCCATCCTGCTCAGTCGGTGTTGGAGTAGGTGTTGGAGTAGGTGTTGGAGTAGGTGTTGGAGTAGGTGTTGGAGTAGGTGTCTCCCCAACTATTCTCCATACACCCCACTGGCCTGTAGATTCAGGATTTTCACCTTGCGTCCACCAGCCTGCTTTGTAATTTTTTCCATTGTAGTTAACGATATCACCTGAATTATATATTTTATCGGACGTCCAATTATTGCTACTTGGTGGCGGTGTTGGACTTGGCTGTGGGCTTGGTGTTGGAACTGGTGATGGACTGATAGTGGGTTGTGGTGTCGGTGTTGGCTTAGGAGTTGGAGATGATTCGGATGTTAAGCTCCAAGCATTTTCCCAAGCTGATCCTTTCTCTGGTTCATACGCTGCACTTCCACTACACCATCCAGAATAAGGCCAAGGTTTACATTCATATATCTTTCCTGTGCTTGAAACGACTTTATCTCCTGAGTTATACGAGGAGGATTTATCCCAATTCTCTAAAGAATTTGCTTTTAGTGCAATTAGCGCTAAAGATATAAGTGTAATATTTGATACCAATTTCCTTTTCATAATACAGTCCTTTTGGTTATTTACAATAAGCCGACAACTAGGCTTATTATTTATTTTATTACAAATATTATTTTAATTTAATGGTTGAATTCTCTTTTTATTCTGAGATTGTCACCTAGAGGGAATAATATATTGATCTTATACTATACTAAATGTTAATTTTAATATGATGGTTTGTATTTGTAGCCTAGAAGATACTTAGTTAGTATTCTGATATGTGAATTAAAATTTAAGGATAAGTCGTGAGCGATTATTATAAGGTTGGGGTGCCTGGAAAAAAGTGGGGTGAGATCGAAAAAAATGAATGGTTAGCCCAGCAAGATATAAAGCGATCCTATATAGAAGAAGCTGCATCTAAAATTGAAGCGCTTAGGGCAAATTTTCAGGTAGAAGAATATGGTGAGTTAGATTATTCAGTAGGTAAATACAGGCTTTATGGTGTTAAGTCGCGTCAATGGGATAGTGCTAAACCAACGATATTAGTGACAGGCGGCGTTCACGGTTATGAGACCAGCGGGGTTCAAGGCGCAATCCGTTTTTTGGAGACAAAAGCGTTGGAGTATACAGATAAATTTAACATTGTGGTGACGCCTTGTATTAGCCCTTGGGGGTA
This sequence comes from Francisellaceae bacterium, assembly GCA_028355575.1. GTDB lineage: Bacteria > Pseudomonadota > Gammaproteobacteria > Francisellales > Francisellaceae > CAJXRW01. Next base: position 8,641 of record JAOMSY010000009.1, read on the forward strand.
TGAAACGATTAACCGTTGGAATCCATTGGCGATTGATCCAAATCGATCATTTTATAAAGATAGTCCAGCGAATGAATCTGCTTTAGTTATGGCATATGTTAAATCACTCAGCTGTGATTTACTCATGCATATAGACCTTCACGAAACAACCGATACTGATAATTCAGAGTTCAGGCCGGCGCTTGCTGCAAGAGATGGTGTAACTCACGACAACTGGGATATTCCAGATGGGTTTTATCTTGTTGGCGATAGTAACAATCCCGTTCCTGATTTTCAAAAAGCAGTGATAGATTCTGTTCGAAAAGTAACGCATATCGCACCACCTGATAAGGATGGTAAAATAATTAGCGCGCCCTTAGAGCAAGAAGGAGTGATTAATTATGCAACCGAAAAATTGGGTTTATGTATTGGTTTTAGCCACGCAAAATACAGTACAACAACCGAAGTTTATCCTGATAGCCCAAAGACAAATGCTGAAGAGTGTACACTAGCACAAGTAGCAGCCATTACCGGTGGGTTAGACTTTTTATTGGACCAATTAAAGTAACCTGGTTTCTCTTAAGCTCAAGTGCTTTTATGTCATTTTAACGCTATTAAAATTTATGAAAAAATGCCTGATATTTTCATGAAATACTAGAAACTACGATTTGGTGATTATCTTTGGCAAATTATAAAATGAAGGATTGAATCATTTTAAATAATTGCTTAATGTAGCAAGCTATTAAGTCATTAATGTATTTATGCTATGAGATCTTTTTCAATGAGAGTGGTATTTTTATATTTTGTGTTGATAGTTTGTTCAACGCTTTCATATGCAGCGCCAAAGGTTGGTATGACAAAACCACAAAATGTAAGAATTGGTGTTTATATCATGCATATTAATGATTTAGATATCAAATCAAAGGTTGCAAATGTGGTCTTTTGGCTTTGGTTTATTCATAAGCCTGATAGCGAGGACAGTAAAAAAGATCACTTTGATATCACAAATGCAGAGAGTTATAACGTCCTGACCAAAGCTTCTAAAGTGCAACCAAATGGAGAAATTTGGAATGCATATAAAATTGATGCCAAATTGTCTCAAAGTTGGGATATGACAAATTACCCATTGAACTCCCAATCAATTAAAATTGATATAGAAAATTATTATTATTCGGCTAATGATCTAATCTACTCGGCTGATAATAAAGATACTGGGCTGTCAGATAAATTAGATTTAACTGGTTGGAAACTTATTAAAAGCGGCTGGCATATTGCTACAGATCATTACAACAGCTCATTTGGGAACACAGCAGCTAGAAATAGCGCTAATTATTCTCAGGCAATTTATGCAATTGATATTCAAAATAATAATCTTAGAACTTATGTAAAACTCTTTGGTCTGCTATACCTGGCGAGCTTTCTAATTCTATGCATGTTTATTTTACCTATTGATGAGTTTAGAGGGAGGATTTCATTAAATTCATCAGCTATATTTGCCATAGTTGGTAATGTAATTGCAACCAACGCTTCAATGCCGGCATCAAACTCTTTAACCTTGGTTGATAAGGTGCAGTTCGGTCTGCTTGCGTATATGGGTATTATGCTAATCTGTTTGCTTGGAAATTATTATGTTAATAAACATTATTCAGTTAAAGTATCGAGGATAATTAATGCGGTGTTAGGGATACTGACTGCTTCTATAATTATAGTGGCAAATATTTACGTCTTGTCTCTGTAAAATTTGATTGGTATTGCTCAGCTGGTTACACAAAAATGACTATTTGTTTTTATTATGGTGATATTTGCGCAATCTAGCTTTATTTACTGTATGATCAAATTGTGATTAATGTAAAAGGTGGGAATAGAATGTTAAATTTTTATATCGGTAAAGTATATAGTTTGAAAATTAACTCTAAAATAATATCAGCAAAGTTAATAAATAAGAAAATGCCAAATGAGATGAGAAACAAGGGTGTATTAGAATTTGAACTAATAAATATCAAAACCACTAATATTAATACCAATGCGTATAATTTTTCTATTGATGGCCAACAGTATAACACTTCTAAAATTGAAAAAATCAGTGGCAGTAAACTCAATATCTATCTTTAAATTTAATTAATCTATAAACTTTCTGATTGTGCTTGATATATGTTATAAGCCATCGTAAATCCTCTTAAATGACAAAAATCTTCATTTTCATAAAAGTACTTACGAAAAATAATTACAGTTTCTCTATTTAAATTGAGTACTATTAGCTCTTGAAGGCTGATTATTTATTAATGCCATAATGTCTTTTAAATATATCTTATCATTATCATCGTTATTTTAATTTGCTTGTTCATCCAATTATGGTGATGAATATTTAGAATTGTTCTTGAATTCAATTTAAGAAGCACAAGAAAATATTGTAACTGTTCATATAAAATTTATTTTGAAACAATTATACGTTATGAAATGGTGTAAAAAGGGGAATGGTGGGTCGTGTAGGATTCGAACCTACGACCAATGGATTAAAAGTCCACTGCTCTACCAACTGAGCTAACGACCCGCTAACAAAGAAGAATTATATATATCTGGTCTTAAAAGGCAAGCGAATTAAGATTGTTTTTTAATGAATTTCTTCAAAAAGGTGCTGAAGCTTTTCATTAATTGTATTTCTAGATATTTCAATGTATTGTTCGAGCGGTTTAGAAAAACCATCAGCAATTGCTAATGCAAAGTTTATATTAATCTCAAGCATATCTTTTTTAGGGCCGTGCAATTGGTTTGTGAATAAGGCTTTTGACTCATTAAAATTTTGTTCAGCATTCCCCGCATATAGATCTTTCTCTTGTGCAAGATTATAGCCATAGTCTTTAGGATTAAAATCTAGTCGAGTGAATTTACCATTTTCAATTTTACAGTAGGTGCTTGTGCCACAAATGCTGAATTCATCAAATCCATTTCCATATACGACACAAGCATATTCTACGCCCAATGCTGAAAGTGTTTCGCTGAATGGTTCTATGAGTTCTTCTTGGTAAACACCAACTAACATTCTTTTAGGGCGAGCTGGGTTAAGCAAAGGGCCTAAAATATTGAAAATAGTCTTTTGGCCCATTTCAGCAAAGTGTTTTCTAACCTCAATAACATTTTTAAAGATGGGGTGGAAATAAGGTGCAAATAGAAAAACACGATGTAATTCTTTAAGTTGTTGCTCTGCTTCTGAAACTGTTTTTGGTATTTTTTCACTGAGCCGTTCAAGAAAGTCGAAACTACCACATTTACTGGTCGCAGATTTATTCCCATGTTTTATAACTGGATAGCCGGAAGCTGAAACAGCATAGGCAGAAAGTGTAGAGTAATTTAAAGTGCTTTTACCATCACCACCAGTGCCAACAATATCAATTGCATTATTAAATGGATTATTAACTAATTTTGCATATGATAAAAATGTGCGGACAATATCGTATAAGACTTCTGAATGGAGTATATTTTTATTAAGTTCAGATACAATTTCTATTTGACGGTTAAGTTGAGTTCCATCGTCTAGAAGTTCATTTATTTGGCTAGTTGTGCTCATTATCTGTTTTTTGAGTAAGCGTTAAGTATAGTGTAGCATGAAGATGCAAAGGTGATAGGCTGTCATTTATATCAATAATAACTAATTGATTATTAGTATTATATTTGATCAATGCTTAGAGCGGTCATGTAAGTTCCAGCATATGGCTAGAAGAATGACTGATATAAAACAAGATAACATTAGGAACATAAATACACTATTCCATCCGAGATTAGTCGCTATAATTCCAATGACTGCTTGGGCGCCAACTGTTCCTAAAAAATAGCCAAATAAACCTGTAAATCCAGCAGCAGTCCCAGCTGCTTTTTTGGGTACTAAGTCTAAAGCTAGTATACCGATTAATGCTACAGGGCCATATATGAGTGTCCCCATTAGGCCGAGGCTACCAAGTAGGACGATGCTAGAATCGCTATGCCAATAAACGTAAATCAATATAAAAACTAATGACATGCAAATAACACCCATTGGGGCTCTTCTACCATTAAACACTCTATCCGTTAACCATGCGATGAGGATGGTGCCAGGAATGGCAGGAAGTTCAAACATTGCAAATCCAAGAAGTCCAGTGGCGGTTGACATATGCTTAACATGAATTAAGTAATAGGTTGACCACCCTAATAATCCGTATCTTACACAATATACAAAAGCATTAGCGATACCGATTGTCCAAATCCATTTGTTATTGAGGACATAGCTAAAAAATATTTGCTTAGCATTTAATTCTTCTTCTTTATGGACAATAACATCTTTGGGTAAATTTGGTGGGTAATCATTACGAAATTCTTCAATTGCTGGCAGTCCAACTGATTGTGGGGTGTCAGCGCCAAAAATTATGACAAGTATGCCAACAGAAATACAAATAATACCAGAAAGATAAAATAAACCTTGCCAGTGGTTATTAAATAAAAAGATTCCAAGAGGTACCACTCCTATTGCTAATACGCCAGCACCAACATTATGAGCAGTATTCCAGATTCCCATTTTGGTTCCTCGTTCGCCGTCAGAGAACCAATGCGTCATTATTTTCCCACAAGGCGGCCAACCCATACCTTGAACCCAACCATTTAGAAAAATCAGAAATAGCATTGCACCAATGCCAAGTCCAACAGCTGAAGGAATAATGAGATTAACAATACCAGTTAATAACAGTCCTGTTGCTAGAAAGAACCGTGCATTGCTTCTATCTGATACGTTACCCATTAAGAATTTGCTTAACCCATAAGCAACACCTAAGGCTGATCCAATTAAGCCTAATTGCTCAACCGAAAAGTTTGTTAAGTATTGCTTCGATACATCAAATGAGCTTCTTCCAAAGTAATAAGTAAAGTACCCAATATAGGCAACTAAAAATATCCTCAAACGCCAAAAAGGGTAGGCTTTATTTATATCATTTGGGTTTTTAAGTTTTATATGTGTGGCGGGTTTGTAAATATTAAACATTTTTAGACAAATAAATATGACATACCAATAACTATAGGTCTGGCCTCAAATGATTGCGATTAAAGTGTGTTGCTTTTGTCAAACAAAATAGGCTTTAGAAATTGACCCGTATATGATTTTTTAATTTTAGTGATTTCCTCAGGTGTGCCTTCTGCAATAATCTGACCACCTTTATCTCCTCCTTCAGGACCGAGATCAACAATCCAATCAGCTACTTTTATGACATCTAAGTTATGTTCAATAATAACGATGGTATTACCTTGGTCTCTTAGAGTAGTGATCACTTCTAATAATTGTTTAATATCGTGAAAGTGCAAACCAGTAGTTGGTTCATCTAATATATATAATGTTTGGCCTGTTGATTTCTTTGATAGTTCTTTTGAAAGTTTAACTCGTTGAGCCTCACCACCAGAAAGTGTTGTGGCATTCTGGCCAAGTGTGATATAGCTTAAACCAACATCCATAAGCGTTTGTAGGCGTTTTCTAATTTGTGGGACAGGATCAAAAAAAACAACTGCTTCTTCTACGCTCATTGCTAGTACTTGATGAATGTTTTTGCCTTTATATTGAATATCTAATGTTTCACGGTTGTATCGTTTGCCTTGGCATATATCACACGGAACGTAAACGTCAGCTAAAAAGTGCATTTCCACTTTAATGAGACCATCACCTTGGCAAGCTTCACAGCGTCCGCCTTTAACATTAAAGCTGAATCGACCTGCTTTATAACCTCTAGCTCTTGCGTCTGGGGTTTGAGAAAATAGTTCGCGAATAGGTGTAAAAATACCTGTATAGGTTGCTGGATTAGAACGTGGTGTTCTTCCAATTGGACTCTGATCAATATCAATAACTTTATCTACATGGTCAAAACCATTATGGGAGGCATGTGTCTCTGGAGATAACGTACTGTTCCTATTTAATATTCTTGCGGCTAGAGGATAAAGTGTGCGGTTAATTAAGGTAGACTTCCCTGACCCTGAAACACCAGTGATGCATGTAAGTAAGCCAACTGGAATTTTTAAATCAACTTTCTTAAGATTATTGCCTTGCGCTTCATTTATTTCGATGAATTTTTTTGCATGCTTTATCCGTGATTTAGGAATCGAGATTTCCTTGATTCCAGATAAGTAATCGCCGGTAATTGAGTCTTTACAGTTTTTTATGTCTTCAACCTTTCCTTCAGCAATTATTGTACCACCGTGCACGCCAGCCCCAGGCCCAATATCAATAACATGATCAGCTTGACGGATTGCGTCTTCATCGTGCTCAACAACAATGACTGTATTTCCAATGTCTCTTAGATGGAATAAGGTATCTAATAGCTTTTGATTGTCTCTTTGATGTAGCCCAATTGAAGGTTCGTCCAAAATATACATGACGCCAACAAGTCCTGCACCAATTTGGCTAGCTAATCTAATACGCTGTGCTTCGCCTCCTGAGAGTGTGTCTGCTTGTCTAAATAATGTTAAGTAATCCAGGCCTACATTGACGAGAAATCCAAGCCTAGCCTTTATTTCTTTCAGCAATCCGTCTGCAATAATAGCTTGCTGACCACCCAGTTTAATATTTTCTAGCCAGGTTAGTGCATCTTTAATCGATAGTTTTGTAAAGCCTGGCAATGATTTATGATCTATGAAAACATTATTTGCCCCTTCATTAAGTCGCGAACCTTCGCACTGTGAGCAGGGAAGCTTGCTCATAAATTTAACTAACTCTTCTTGAATCAAGCTAGAATCGGTTTCACGGTATCGACGCTCCAAATGTGGGATAACACCCTCGAATGGTTTAATGCGTTCAGTGACTACGCCTTTAGGGCTGCGGTAGAACATTTGAATGTCTGTGTTACCAGAACCATACATAATAATTTTTTGAATATCTTTTGGTAGGTCAGAATAAGGGGTTTTAAGGTTAAAATTATAATGGTCAGCAATGGCTTCTAGTTGATGATAATAATAGTTGTTTCGCTTATCCCAACTGCTTATTGCGCCTTCTGAAAGACTAAAGCTTGGATCAATGATAAGTTTATCTTCATCAAATTTTGAAATAAAACCAATGCCTTCGCATTTACCACAAGCACCAGCTGGGTTGTTAAATGAAAAAATTCTAGGTGATAATTCCTTAAGACTGAAGTTACATTTAGGACAAGCATGACTTGAAGAAAACAATAAATCATCTTTTGAGGGATCATCCAAAAAATAAATTTTTGCTAAGCCATTTGAAAGGTCAAGCGCTGTTTCAAATGACTCAGCAAGTCTTTGTTTATGGTCTTTTTTAACTTTAAACCGATCAACGACGACATCAATATCATGTTTTTTATAACGTTCCAGTTGAGGCGGTTGATCTAGTTCATATATTTCACCATTAATACGAGCACGTAAAAAGCCTTCTGAATACAGCTTCTCCATTAACTGGATATGTTCACCTTTTCTTTCAACAATCACTGGGGCGAGTATTGCAAGTTTTGTGCCTTCATCCATTTCAATAACGTGATCAACCATTTGGCTTATGGTTTGTGCTTTCAATGTTATTTTATGGGTAGGGCATTTCGGATCACCTGCTCGGGCAAATAATACCCTTAGATAATCATAAATTTCTGTAACCGTGCCTACTGTAGAACGAGGATTGTGAGAAGTGCTTTTTTGTTCAATTGAAATGGCAGGTGAAAGGCCGGCTATATGCTCCACCTCCGGCTTTTCCATAAGTGATAAAAACTGTCTAGCATAAGCTGATAGTGACTCTACATAGCGTCGTTGGCCTTCTGCGTATAACGTATCAAAGGCAAGAGAAGATTTTCCAGAACCGCTAAGTCCGGTTACAACAGTTAATTTGTTACGAGGTATCTCAAGGCTAATATTTTTTAAATTATGTGTTTTAGCACCTTTTATAACTATCTTATCCATCAATTATACCCTCTCTAAAAATTGGGCAGTATTATAACACAAATTTGTTAACTTATATTAGCGTTTAAAATTAAAGCTTTTTAATGGGGTTTTATCTTGAGTTGCGTGTAACTTTGAATATAAAAATTTCTGACTAATACAGTTAAGCGCTTATATGATGATAATTTTTACAGAATATGGAACTATTATCTACAATCTTGTGCTGGAGGTTTTAGGAATAGAGTCATACTTTCGTTGTAATTTATGTTGTCAAAAGATGACATTCTAACGGTTATGATTCAGTACGTTAGGTTTAAATCTCGACAAGAATAACCATAAGTCCACCACTCGGTTTATTTTTAAATTCAACGATAAGGGAATGTACTTGTGCTATTTGTTTTACAATGGCCAAGCCTAGACCAGTCCCTCCCGTTTTCCTTGACCGAGAAGTATCAGCTCTGAAAAATGGCTTACCCAATAATCTAAGTTGTTTCTCTGGTACGCCAGGGCCATTGTCTTCTACAGTAATTTGTATTTTATTGTCGATATTCACATCTAAATTAATTGAGCATACCTTGCCATAGCTTTTGGCATTACTTATCAAATTCAGCATCATTCGCTTGAATAGCACAGGCTCTACCTCATAAAAAATATTAGCTTTACTAGAAGTGAAAGTGATTTGATGGTTAGAAGAGCTTGCTTCCTTGGAAATGTCTGACAAGAGGTTGTTTAAATTAATGTTATCTTTCTTAACATGGTCAAACCCTTTAGCATATTGTAGTGATGTGTTAACAATTTTATTAATATCGCTGGTTAATCTTAAGAGGTCTTTTGAGAAACTTTGGTCTTCAAGTAAATATAGTTTTAGTTCTAATTCTGTTAAAGGTGTTTTTAAGTCATGGGAAAGCGCACTGAGCATTAATGACTTCTGGTCCATAAGCGTTTGTACTTCCGAAATAAGTTCACCAGTTAGATCTTTTGGTTTTGCATCTATGTTGTTATCGTCCCGCTTAGTTAGGAAACCTTTCAAGATTCTTGCTTTAAAACTAAAGTTAAACCCATAAATAAAAATTGCCCAAGCGATAATAAACGCCAACATGAAAATTATAGATACAATAAAACTATTCCAAAACACATCAGGGATTACTTTGAACTGTATATTTATTGCAATGTTTTGCCCAGGAAGATCAATTTTCATTAAAAATGGATTTGATATATAGTTTGTAAGATAAAATGGTGAGCTATTTAGATGGCTGGGTATAGGATGGTCTAAATATTTAATTTGCCAAATAGGGATAACATTTAAGCTGTTTGTGATGCTTTTTACTCTTGGAAAAACGGTTTCTTTTAACTGTGAAATTACTGCCTTATCTGAAATATCATAATCTAGTGTCTCTAAATTAGATTTAATGGTGTATAGAACATACGGCTTTTCTTTCTTAAATTTTTCAGCAATACTTTGCTGGCTAATTGCTTGAATGCAGACTAGAAATATTATTTGTAAGAGAATGAATAAGAAGCAAGCATAGGTGAGGTGGTGGTATCCAATGTAAAATGCTTGATTACGGGTCTTCATTTAATTTGTGATCGAATGTTACATGAATAATATCTTAGCTTATAATTTTAATAGTTGTTACTGTGATAATTATTTATGAAAGTATCATATTATATTAGGGCCTCTGCTAGCTTTTTGTTTGGCATGTTGTTTGCCTTGTTTGTAATTAGTGTTAATCACGAAAAAACATATATGATTGTGCTGCCAAGTATTATGGGCCTGTTACCCTCAATGGTTCTTGGTTCATTAATGTGTAGCATGCTTTCTGGAGAGGCTTATTTAATCAAAAAAGTATTTCTTAGCTTGAGGCTATTTTCAATTATTTTTATCTGTATAAGTATTTTTATTTTTGGCTTTTTAGCTGAAATATTTTTTACAGATAGTATATATGCCATTATTTTTAGTGCATTATTTGGACTTTTCTTGGGATATACTTTTGCCGACTGGCACGTACTATTATATCGGGCGACGTACAATAAAACTTTGATCACTGTTTCAGCAATCATATTTATTTTTGGGCAATATTTTTCCATTGGGCTGTATAGTATTCTTTCAGTCATGCTTGATGCTCAGCAGGCATACCCAGTATCGATAGTAATTTGTCTAATATGTTCAGTCTTGCTGGTACTGCTTACTTATTTAGATGGAGTGGTGAAGACAGAAAGAAATGAATATGTTGCGCCAGTATTAAATGATTTTTTATTGACGCAGTTACAATTGCTTTTATTGATTTTGATAGCAGCACAAGCAATCGTTTTATTAGCTGTTGTTGAGTATTGTTTTCAAGAAAATCTTAATGAAAACCAATGGGTGCAGAACTTTAGTGATATTGAGTCAATCTGGTCAACGGTTATTTCAGTCGTAACTTTTTTGTTTATAAGTGTTTATGTATTGAGACGGTATGGGAAAATATATCTGGTTTATACTGCAGAGATTATATCCTGTTTGGTCTTTGTGCTCTTTGTCATAAATATTGTCCTCGAGTACAGGTATGAATACTTATTGTATCTGTGTGTTTTTCTTTCGCAGGGAGCAGCAATATTATTATTTATTATTTTTAATAGTTTAGTAATCGATTTTTTCAAATCTGGTACTATCAGGATTTTTGTTCCCATTACAACAGCAATAATGCTTTTTTTTCTATCCCTATATCAATCAGTTGTACCTGTGGTGGTAACATTGTCCGTTACAGAAAATAGTATATCAAGTGCATTTACATTAAGTGCTGTTTTAATATTATTTGTAATATTTTCTGGGCGGATGAGTATTAAATTGATGAAATAAATTTATAGGCAAGATAATTGTTTGCCATCAAAGTTATATGATAAGTATGAGTCTAATGTATAGCCTTGTGATCTAACAGCTTTAATGGGGGATGCGGAATTATGACCTTGAGTTAGTTTATTGCGAAGACGATGTACGTGTATATTGACATCTCTTGCCATGTCAGAGTGGCTAGCAAGGTTTAAGTGGCTAGCAATTTCGGTTCTATCAAATGTTTTGCTCGGATCTGACAAAAGCATTTTAAGTAGCATATTTTCCTTATCTGTTAGATAACAGTCTGGATTGTCTGGTCTTGTTACGAGTGATTTTTTTGGGTAGTACGTCCATTTTCCGAATTCAATACAAGAATAGTTATCAATAATTAAATTTAATGCCTCATTTCCATTGGTCGTAATTTTTTCTGGTGAGCTATTTGATTTTAATTTTGTTTTAACTCGTGCTAAAAGCACATGAGGGTTAAAAGGTTTTTCAATGTAGTCATCAGCCCCAGCTTCAAAACTTAATACGGTTTCGGTAGCATCTGTTACAGCCGTTAGGAATATAATAGGTGTGTTGGCATTGTGCTCACGTATGCGTTTGCATACTTCTATACCGTACATATCTGGCAGCATCATGTCTAATAAAATTAAGTCTATGTCATGATTTTGAACTTGTTGTATTGCAGATTCTCCGTCTTCAGCTTCTAGAACGGTAAATAAGTAGCGTTCTAGAAATGTTTTTAATGATTCTCGAATACCAGCTTCATCATCTACCAATAAAATTGTTTTTTTAGACACTTTTTACCTGCTATATTTTATTTGCAATATTTATAATATATTATATATGCCTAATACATAAATTGTATTTTTTTTACAATAATTTGTTGTTGAAAGCTAGCAAGTCTCGGTAATGATAAGAAATTTAATCAAAACTATTTCAAATTCGATCCAAAAAAAGTATAATTCAGCGGTTTAGAATTATGTAATAATTAATTTGGAGATTTTGATGGTAGTGATTCGTTTATCAAGAGGCGGTTCTAAAAAACGCCCATTTTACAAAATTGTGGTTGCAGATAGTCGTATGCCTCGTGATGGTCGATACATAGAAAGAATTGGTTTTTATAACCCAATGGCTAAAGAGCATGAAGAATCATTGCGTTTAGACATTGAAAGAATTGACTATTGGGTTTCTAAGGGCGCTAAACTATCTGACACTGTTTCATCCCTTAGCAAAAAACAAAGAAAGCAAGCTGCATAAATTTTTTCAATAATATGTATATTGTAATGGCTAAAATTGGTTCGCCACATGCTTTAGGTGGCGATATGGTCTTGCACTATTATACAGATTCCATGGAAAGCTTATTAAAGTATTCAATCTGGTTTATTAAACTTAAAAATTGCACTAATTGGTCTCCTTTGTCATCAGAAGAAGTCTATCGAGTTGGTTCTAAAATAATTATTAAACTGCCTGATGCTAATACCCGAGAGCAAGCTATCAAATATGTAGATGCAGAGATTGGTGTTCTAAGATCAGAATTCCCAGATTTGAAAGATGAGTATTATTGGTTAGATTTGATTGGATGTGATGTAATTGACCAAGAAAGTCAGTATCTCGGTAAAGTCGATTCTTTAATAGAAACTGGTGCAAATGATGTATTGGTCATTAAAGGTGATCATGAAATATTGATTCCATTTGTATCTAACTATGTTTTGGATGTAGACATAAATAAAAAATGTATAAAAGTATATTGGGAAGAAGACTTTAATTAATGAAGAAAATTGCCGTAATTAGCATCTTTCCCAAAATGTTCGAAGCTGTTTCTCATTATGGTGTATCAAGAAAAGCGATAGAGAATGGACTGGTTGATATTCTCTGTTTTAATCCTAGAGATTTCACTCAAGATAGTTATAAGTCAGTAGATGACCGCCCATTCGGTGGTGGTCCTGGTATGGTAATGTTAGCTGAGCCGTTATATAAGGCTATAAAAAGTGCAAAAACAGCTTTAGGTCACGATTCAAAAGTGATATATTTATCTCCGCAAGGAAAACAAGTAACGCAAAGTAAAATTAATGCGATGTCACTATCTAGCGCTTCTACTATATTTATATGTGGTAGGTACGAAGGCATTGATGAGCGCATAATTGATACTTGTATTGATGAAGAGCTATCTATTGGTGATTTTGTTGTGAGTGGTGGTGAGCTACCAGCAATGATATTGATAGATGCGATGATTCGACTTGTACCAGGTGTGCTTGGTCACGGACAATCTGCTGTTGAAGATTCTTTCTATAACGGTTTATTGGATTGTCCTCATTATACGCGACCAGCTGAGCTTGATAAGCTTGGGGATGTGCCATCAGTTTTGCTAAATGGAAATCATAAAGAGATTTCTGCTTGGCGGAAACAGCAATCTCTTAGCAGGACACTTGAACGGCGACCAGAAATGATTGATAGCCAATGCTTGTCTCAGAAAGATATTCAGTTATTAACTGAATACAAAAATAAGACAAAGACAATGTAAGGAAATATAATGAAGAATAAATTTATTGAATTAGTAGAAAAGAACCAATTACGAACAGATATACCTAAATTCAGCGTAGGTGATACTATCGTTGTTAATATTTGGATTAGAGAGGGTGAGCGTAAACGTGTTCAGGCATTTGAAGGTGTAGTAATTGCGATACGTAATCGTGGTTTACATTCTGCATTCACTGTCAGAAAAATGTCCAGTGGCGAAGGTGTAGAAAGAATTTTCCAAACACATAGTCCTCTAATTGATAGCATTAAGCTTAAAAGAAAAGGTAAAGTACGTAGAGCTAAATTGTACTATCTTCGTGATCGTACTGGTAAAGCGGCTCGTATTAAAGAAAAAGTATAGTTACTATTTTTTACCTAACTCTTTAAATGCATGGATAATGCATCATCACAAATCAAAACTCTGTTTGAAAATGATTTAATTGTTCAAGATGGATTGAGCCATAATACAGTTAAATCATATCTATCTGATTTAAATAAATTTGACAATTGGTTATCTAATAAAAATATAAATATTCTAGGTTGTAATAAAAACAACATCAAAATATATTTGCATCATCGTTATGATCAAAAAGTTTCTGCAAGATCTTTAGCTCGCTCATTATCCTCGATTAGGAAATTTTTTATTTGGGCAGTGGATACAAGCCTGTTAACAGAAAGTCCAGCGGTCGATATTGATATCCCAAAATATACTAAAGCTTTACCAAAGTCGTTATCAATTCAAGATGTTGAAGTATTGTTGAATGCACCTGATATCAATGATGACATCGGTTTGCGTGATAAGGCAATGCTAGAAGTGTTGTATGCAACTGGTTTGAGGGTGACTGAGCTTATAGCTATGAAGTTGGATAATATTAATTTTTTGCAAGGTGTAATCCGTATTATCGGTAAGGGTGCAAAGGAACGTTTGATTCCAATGGGTGAAGTTGCACAAGAATACCTTGAAAAATATATTAGTAATGCGCGTGATGCATTTCTTTTAGGTTCATTAAATTGTGATGATGTTTTCGTGACTAATCGTGGTAAAGCTATGTCAAGGCAAGCATTTTGGTATAGAATTAAGTGTTATTTATCACAAACAAATATTAAAATTAATATTTCACCTCATACTCTAAGACATGCTTTTGCAACACATTTATTAAATCACGGAGCTGATTTAAGATCCGTTCAAGTGCTTTTAGGTCACTCTAGCGTTTCAACAACAACAATTTATACACATGTAGCGAAAGAAAGACTTAAGGTTTTATATAAAAAAAATCACCCAAGAGGGTGATAATAATATTTTTAGTAGGGGCTTAAAGGGCAAATATCTAAAACTTATAGGCCTAATAACATTCTAGCTGGATCTTCAATGATTTCTTTAATCATCTTTAAGAATCTCACTGAGACACTACCATCAATAATTCTATGGTCATAAGATAAAGCAATATACATCATTGGACGAATTACAACTTCGCCATTTATTGCAACTGGTCGCTCAACAATATTGTGCATTCCTAGAATTGCACTTTGTGGTGCATTAATAATAGGCGTTGACATCATAGAACCGTATGTTCCACCGTTGGTGATTGTGAATGTACCACCTTGCATTTCTTCAAGGCTTAACTTGCCATCACGCGCTTTTACAGCTTTCTCTACAATTGTTGCTTCTATATCAGCAAATGAAAGATAATCTGTATCTCTAATAACAGGGACAACTAAACCACGGTCAGAACCAACGGCAACACCAATATCAAAATAGCCATGATAAACAATTTCATCACCATCAATTGATGCATTAACATCAGGGAACTTTTTAAGAGCTTCAGTAGCTGCTTTCAAGAAGAAAGACATAAACCCAAGTTTAGCGCCATGTTCATTTAGGAATTGGTCTTTATATTTTTTACGAAGATCCATAACTGGCTTCATGTCTACTTCGTTGAAAGTCGTTAGGATTGCATTTGATTGTTGGACTTCTAATAATCTTCTCGCAACAGTTTGACGCAGTCTTGTCATTCTGACACGTTTCTCAGGGCGATCACCTGTGAATTCTTGTGCAGTAGGTGCTGCTTTAGGGCTTGGTGCCGGAGAAGAAGCTACTTGTTTTATGTCTTGCTTTGTTACACGCCCATCTTTGCCTGAGCCTTGAATGTTAGATGTGTCATCAACGTCGGCTTCTTTAGCAGCTCTGCGTGCTGAAGGAGATAGGTCATGCTGTTTAGAATTGTTTTGGTTAATTGTTTCAGCATTTGAGGATGGAGTGCTTGCTGAGGCTGTTGGTTCAGGTTGTGATGATGAGCCTGCAGATGATCCGATCGCGCCAATTACTTCTTGTGAGGTAACAGTATCGCCCTCAGCCTTAACCTGTTTAGTAAGAACGCCTGATGTGGTTGCTGGAACTTCCATCATAACCTTATCAGTTTCAATTTCTACAATGACTTCATCTTGTTCAACGCTATCACCGACTTGTTTATGCCAAGTGGCTACTGTTCCTTCAGAAATAGACTCAGGGAAAGATGGTGTTAGAACATCAGTTGCTGGTCCGCTGTCAGAAGTGGGCGCTTCAGCATTATCATCATTAGCTTGGTCACCACTGTTACCAGAGCCAGCGGATGCGGTTTCAATAGCGCTTGTTGCCTCACCTAGTGAGCCAATAATCTCTTCGGATATAACAGTTTCACCTTCACCTTTAATTATTTTTCCAATAACGCCAGCTTCAGTTGCTGGAACTTCCATAACAACTTTATCTGTTTCGACTTCAACAATAATTTCATCTTGCGCTACGGTATCACCTTCTTTTTTATGCCAAGCTGCAATTGTACCTTCAGATATTGACTCTGGAAAAGTTGGGACTTTAATATCAGACATTGTATATTTTCCTTATGTATTTTTAATGTTTAAAGCATTTAAAACTAGGCTCTCTTGCTGCTTATGGAATAGGGAAGGATAGCCTACAGCAGGTGCTGCGGCTGGTTTCCTGCCAGCATAACTTAATGTTTGAGAGTCGGTTAGAAATTTCTTAAGTTCATGTTGAATCATCCACCAGGCGCCTTGGTTTTCAGGCTCTTCTTGGCACCATACAATGTCTTTAACATGACTGTACTTTGACGAGATTTCAGCATACGCCTTTTCTGGGAAAGGATAAAGTTGCTCGGCTCTAACTATTGCTACATTTTTGATATTTTCATCACGGCGTTTAGTTAAAAGATCGTAATAAACTTTTCCGCAGCATACAACTACACGATCAACTTCATTGGTATTAAGGTCATCAATTTCATCAATGATGCATTCGAATTTACCATTCGCTAGTTCGGTAATGCTTGAATGCACTAATGGGTGCCTAAGTAAACTTTTTGGTGACATTACTATGAGTGGTTTTCTATATGGGCGTACAACTTGCCTTCTAAGCATGTGATATATTTGAGAAGGTGTAGTTGGAACACAAACTTGCATATTATCATTTGCACACAATTGTAAGTAACGCTCAAGTCTTGCTGATGAATGCTCTGCACCCATGCCTTCTTGTCCGTGAGGGAGAAGCATGGTTAGGCCACATAATCTGCCCCACTTTTCTTCAGCCGAACATATGAATTGGTCAATGACAACTTGTGCAGTATTTGCAAAATCACCAAATTGCGCTTCCCAAATGACTAAAGATTCAGGAGATGAGCAGCTATAGCCATAATCAAACCCGAGAACACCGTATTCGGATAGAACAGAGTCTATAATATCACAGCGTGCATTTTCATTGATATGTTGGAGCGGTGTGTATGTTCGGAGGTCTTTGTTGCTAACATCGCTATTGTGTAGAACAGCATGCCTGTGGGAAAATGTTCCTCGTCCACAGTCTTCACCTGAAACGCGAATGTTGTGACCTTCCGCTAATAATGTGGCATACGCGAGTGTTTCTGCAAAACCCCAGTTAGCATCTACTTCGCCATTAGCCATTTTAAGGCGTTCATCATAGGCTTTAGCAACTTGTTTTTGAGGTACAAATGTTTCTGGGTAAGTACACATTTGTCTTGCAATATTTTTTAACCAGTCTTCGTCAACACTAGTTGGATGGTCATCACTCCAATTCGTGTCAATATATGGTTTCCAATTAACTAGGTGATTGTCGTTGCTGGACAATAAATCGGTTGTTACATTTGCGATACAACTGCCTTTATCGAGCTTAGATCTGTATGACTTCATTAGCTCAGTTGAATCATTATCAGTAATAACTTTTTCTTCAATCAATTTTTTAGCGTATAGCGTTCTGGTTGTAGGCAATTTTTTAATAACGCTGTACATGATTGGTTGAGTGCCAGATGGCTCATCAGCTTCATTATGACCATGTCTTCTGTAACAGACTAAATCAATAACAACATCTTTTTTAAATGTCATTCTATAATCTATGGCTAATTCAGTTGCACGTATTACAGCTTCAGGATCATCACCATTGACGTGAATAATAGGGGCTTCGATCATTTTTGCGATGTCTGTACAATATAAGCTACTACGAACATCATTTGGATTATTTGTTGTAAAGCCAACTTGATTATTAATTACAATGTGTAGTGATCCGCCAGTACCATAATGACGAGTTTGAGAAAGCGCTAGGGTCTCCATTACAATGCCTTGACCACAAAAAGCTGAGTCACCATGCATTTGGATTGGTAATACGCTGTCAAAATTCTTTGATCTTCTTTCTTGTCTTGCTCTTGCTGATCCAACAACTACTGAATTAGCAACCTCAAGATGAGATGGGTTAAATGCTAATGATAAATGGACATCGCCATTTTCTGTTTGTGCATTCGATGAGAAGCCTTGGTGATATTTAACGTCACCTGCTAATAATACTTTATCTTGTGATCCTTCAAACTCTTTGAACAGGCTTTCTGGTGTTTTACCCATTATATTAACAAGTACATTCAAACGGCCGCGGTGAGCCATACCGATTACAGCTTCGCGTACTTTATATTGCGCACACTTATCAATGACTTTATCCATAAGTGGGATTAAACTTTCACCACCTTCTAGAGAGAATCGTTTTTGACCGACATATTTCATGCCTAAGTATTTCTCAAGGCTTTCGGCGGCAGATAATCTATCAAGTAGCCATTTTTGGAGATCTGCGCTAACAGGTGCTTGTTTTGCTTCTAAGCGTTGGCGAATCCATAGTTTTTCAGCCATGTCAGATAGATGCATATACTCTGTGCCCATAGAGCCACAGTATGTTTCTTTAAGGCGTCTAATAATATCCTTGAGTGGTACGGATTTATTATGTGTGATTTCGCCAGCACTGTATGACTCTTCAAGTGCTGCGTCTGTTAATCCATGAAAGTCTAAGTCAAGCTCTTTAACGTGATGGTTATTGTTAATATTTAGAGGGTCTGTTTTTGCCTGTTTGTGGCCTACATATCTGTATGTGTAGATCAGATCCATAACGGCTGATATTTTGTCTCCACCATCAGGAAAATTGCCAGCTGGTGTTGATGTTGTTGCGGGAGCGTTCTGATTTAAGATTACCTGTCCGCGAACATGTTGTTTTGTTAACTCAACAAAGTCTCGTTTAACTTGCTCATGTGAAATATCGTGTTGGCCATTTTGGATGGAATCAAAATAGTTTTTCCAACTTTCATCAACATTATTTGGATTATCTAAATAGCTTTCATAGATGGAGTCTAAGTATGCGCTGTTTCCACCAGTTAACTGAGTAGATGTGTTCCATTCATTAAAATCTGGCTTAGCTTGTTTTGTGCTCATGGGTTGCCTTGTATATTTTTTATAGGGTTAACTATAGTGACTTCTTAAGCATTTGAGAGCGGAGCTTACCAATTGCTTTAGTAGGGTTAAGGCCTTTCGGGCAGACACTAACGCAATTCATAATACCTCTACATCTGAAGACACTAAATGGATCTTGTAAATCATCTAAACGTTGTTGAGTTGCACCATCACGGCTATCAACGACAAAACGATAAGCTTGTAGTAACCCTGACGGACCGATGAATTTATCTGGGTTCCACCAGAACGATGGGCAAGAAGTAGTACAGCAAGCGCATAAAATACACTCATATAGGCCGTCTAATTTTGCTCTGTCTTCTGGGGATTGTAGTCTTTCCTTAGTTGGCTCTGGGCCTTCTTCTGGAATTAGATACGGTTTAACTTTCTCATAATTTTTATAGAATTGTGTCATATCTACAATAAGGTCACGAATTACTTTAAGACCAGGGAGAGGGCGTAATGTAATTTTATTACCAACATCTGCAATTGATGTAATACAAGATAGACGATTTTTGCCGTTTATATTAATACCATCAGAGCCACAGACGCCTTCACCACAAGAACGTCTAATTCCTAGTGTTGGATCTTGTTCTTTAATTTTTTCGATTGCTGCTAAGACTTTTACGCTTGGATCATCAACTTCAATTTCATAATCCTGCATATAGGCTTTTTTATCAGTCTCAGGATTGTAGCGATAAATGCTAAATTTTACGTTCATAATTATCTCTCCTAGTATTGACGCTCTTTCGGCTGGAATTGCTTTTTAGTTTCTGCATCAACATGAGTTGGCTCCATATTAACATCTCTTTTTGCTGCTCTGTCACCTTCAAGATAGTATATGCTATGTTTTTGCCAGTTAGCATCATCACGATCTGCATAGTCTTCACGACTATGAGCACCACGGCTTTCTTTTCTTGTTAAACCGGATACAGCTGTTGCCATTGCACAGGCCATTAAGTTATCTAGCTCTAGTGCTTCAAACCTAGCTGTATTGAATATGTTTGAGTGGTCAGTTAATGAAGCGGCATGTAGTCTTTCACGAAGATTTTTCAAGTTGTCCAGGCCTTCTTGCATGGTTTGTTCAGTTCTAAACACACCAAAGTCATTCTGCATAGAGCGCTGTAAAGACTTACGAATATCACAAACTTTTTCACCACCTTTATTAGTGTTCCAACGATTTAGTCGTGTTAGAGCATGTTCAATATCACTGTCTGATGTTGAATTAGTTGGGATGCCTTGTCGAATAGCATCAATAGCGTGAATACCTGCTGCACGGCCGAATACGACTAAGTCAAGTAATGAGTTACTACCTAAACGGTTAGCACCATGTACAGATACACAAGCACATTCACCGACTGCATATAAGCCATCAATAACAACGTCTTTGCCATTTCCGCTTTGTGTTAAACATTGACCATGTGTGTTTGTCGGAATACCGCCCATCATGTAGTGAGCAGTAGGAACAACTGGAATTGGTTTTTCTAATGGGTCAACACCAGCAAATGTTTTAGCTAAGTCACGAATACCAGGTAAGCGTTCAGTAATAATATTGTGATCTAAATGGGTTAGATCTAGGTGTACACATTGTACACCACCAAACTCGATACCTCTGCCTTCGCGGATCTCTTGTTGTGAAGCGCGTGAAACAACATCACGGCAAGCAAGATCTTTAGCGTTAGGTGCATATCGCTCCATATAGCGCTCACCATCTTGGTTTCGAAGAATACCACCTTCACCACGGCAGCCTTCTGTAACGAGAACACCAGCACCAGCAATACCTGTTGGATGGAATTGGAAGAACTCCATATCTTGCACTGGAAAGCCAGCACGTAATACCATACCAAGACCGTCGCCAGTATTTATGTGCGCGTTAGTACTTGATTCAAACATTCTGCCAGAACCACCCGTAGCAAGAATCGTAATCTTAGCTTCGAAGTAGGATAATTCACCTGTTTCCATGTTCATAGCGATAACACCGCCTACAGAAGTACTAGATGATTTGACGATATCAATAGCATAAAATTCATTAAAGAAATTGGTTTTATGCTTTAAGTTACCTTGATATAAAGTATGCAATAAGGCGTGACCAGTTCTATCAGCTGCTGCACAAGTACGGCTAGCTTGCTTGGTTACGTCATAGTTTCTTGACATGCCACCAAAAGGACGTTGATAGATTTTACCATTTTTTAATCTTGAAAAAGGTAGGCCCATATGCTCTAGCTCAATAATAGCTTTAGGCGCATGCATACACATATACTCAATTGAGTTTTGATCACCAATATAATCAGACCCTTTAATGGTATCATACATGTGCCAACGCCAATCATCAGCTTTTAAATCATCAGTTTCATCATCGACATTACCCAATGAGGCTGCAATACCACCTTGAGCAGATACTGTATGAGAACGAGTTGGGAATACTTTTGACACAACGGCCACATTAAGGCCAGATTGAGCAAGTTGGTATGCTGCTCGCATTCCTGCGCCACCAGCACCAACTACAATTGCGTCGAATTCTTGTTTTGCAATATTAGTCATTATTATAACCTCACATTAGAGTTGCGACTGGATTCCACAATATTTGGAGTGTCCATATAAATGAAACGATGTATCCTAGGATGAAAATAGTTTGAAGTATTCCCATTAAAAGGCTGTTATGAACGTAATCTGTTAGTATTGTCCAAACCCCAACCCAAGAGTGAGCCATCAAGGATAGCGCGGCTAGAATTGTGAATATTTTAATCCACCCGCAGGAAAAAAGGTCTAACCAAGCTGTATACGTTACCGGGCCTGTAAAGACAATGTATGAAAACATAAATAAAGTATATGCTAGTAATACTAGTGCGCTTATTCTTTGAATGAAAAAATCGCGTAATCCTGAGCGACCTAACGAAGTTACGTTGTTCTTTACCATATCCAAATCCCCCATAATACTAGTGACGCAACGCCTAAAATCATTACTAAAATTGAAGTTGCTTTGGCAACGTGTAAATTTTCACCGAAGCCGATATCCATAATTAAATGACGTACTCCAGCAATCAAGTGATAAGAGATTGCCGATAAAAATAACCATACGACAACACCTATAAAACCAGAAGTCATTGTCTGTTTAACTTCTTCAAAGCTAGATGCACCAGATAGTGATGCGTCTAAAGCCCAAATTAAAAATGGAATCAGAATGAATAAAAACACACCTGATAAGCGGTGTAAAATTGAACTGATAGCCGTAATGGGAAAGCGATAATTTTTTATCGACCCCAATCCGATATTGGTTGGTTGATTGCTCTTCATCGTTACATGAACTCCTTGTCTGAGATGTTTAACATACAAAAGTGTAGCATATTTTTTTGAGGGTGCTAATTTTGCGGGCGCTTTGTTGTAATTAAAAGAATAATTAAAACACCAAGAATTGCAACTACAAGTATAAAATTGGTTAGATTAATTGAAGTCTGTTTTTAACTTTGAAATTTGACAATTGGCAATAGAGTAGCTAACTTAATTCTAGAAAGAAATTAATTAATTCATATCTAAATCTCGGAGATAATAAATGTCAAAAAATGCTAAGTTAAACATTCCTGATAGTAATCTTGAGCTAGACCTTCCTGTTTATGAAGGTACACTCGGCCCTGATTGTATTGATGTAAGGTCTCTGGTTAAAGAGGGGCATTTTACTTATGATCCTGGCTTCGTTTCTACTGCTGCTTGTGAGTCTAAAATTACTTTTATTGATGGTGGAAAAGGTGTATTGCTGCATCGTGGTTATCCAATTGAGCAATTAGCTAACAATGCATCATACTTGGAAGTCTGTTACTTGCTTATCAATGGTGAATTACCTAGTAAAGAAGAATTAGCAGGTTTCGAGCATAATATTAAATACCACACAATGCTTCATGAGCAAATGGTTAAGTTTTATAGTGGATTCAGACGTGACGCTCACCCTATGGCTATTATGGTTGCAGTTGTGGGTGCATTATCAGCATTTTATCATGATGGGTTAGATATCAATGATGCAGATGCGCGCATGTTGTCTGCGTATCGTTTAATCGCAAAAATGCCAACGATTGCGGCTAACAGCTATAAACATTCTATGGGCTTACCATTTATGTACCCTAAGAACAGTATGACTTTTTCTGAGAACTTCTTGTATATGATGTTTTCTAATCCTTGTGAAGAATATACGCCAAACCCTGTTTTTGTTAACGCGTTAGATAAAATATTTATTCTTCACGCTGATCACGAGCAAAATGCATCAACATCAACAGTTCGTTTAGCGGGTTCAACAGGTGCGAATCCTTTTGCTTGTATCTCATCTGGTGTGTCTGCACTATGGGGGCCAGCTCACGGTGGTGCCAATGAAGCAGTAATTAATATGCTTAATCAGATTGGTGATGTGAGTAATATTGATAAATTTGTTGCAAAAGCAAAAGATAAAGATGATCCATTCCGTTTGATGGGCTTTGGGCATCGTGTTTATAAAAACTTTGATCCACGCGCTAAAATCATGAAGCAGCTTTGTGATGATGTGTTTGCTGAGCTTGGTGGAGAATCTGATCCTCTATTAGATATTGCTAAACGTCTAGAAGAAATTGCGTTGAGTGATGACTATTTTGTTGAGAAAAAACTATATCCAAACGTTGATTTTTACTCTGGTATTATATTTAAGGCCATTGGTATTCCAACTAGCATGTATACAGTTATATTTGCACTTGCAAGAACAGTCGGATGGGTATCACATTGGATGGAAATGGTTGCTGATCCTAAAGGTAAAATTTCTCGCCCACGCCAGCTATATACTGGCTCACCAAAAAGAGATTTTGTTCCTGTAAATAAAAGATAATCTTAAGCCCCTTCTTAATAAATCATCTTAGACTTTCATTTATATTTCTTATTAATTATCCTATTATGAATACATTATTTTTCATAATGTGTTTTTATGTCATATCAGGTTTTGGCGAGAAAATATCGCCCAAAACACTTTAGTGAAGTCGTTGGGCAACAACATGTTTTGCTTAGTTTAGAGCACTCTTTAGACAGTAATCGTCTTCATCATGCTTATTTATTTACTGGTACAAGAGGGGTTGGTAAGACTTCTTTGGCTCGACTTCTGGTTAAGTGTCTGAACTGTGAGAAAGGTGTTAGTTCAAAACCTTGTGATAAATGTAATGCCTGTGTATCTATAAACGAAGGGAAATTTGTCGATTTAATTGAAATTGATGCGGCATCAAGAACCAAAGTGGAAGATACGCGCGATATTTTAGATAACGTTCAGTATATGCCGACAGTCGGTCGCTATAAGGTTTACCTGATTGATGAAGTGCATATGCTCTCTATCCATAGCTTTAATGCGCTATTGAAAACATTAGAAGAACCACCAGAACATGTGAAGTTCTTGCTAGCAACAACTGATCCTCAAAAATTACCTGTAACGATATTGTCTAGATGTTTACAGTTTCATTTGAAGAATTTAACAAGTGATGAAATTGTTGGTCAGCTTGCAAATATACTAGGGAAGGAAGAGATCCAGTATGAGCAAGGCGCGCTTAGTATGTTGGCTAAGGCGGCAAGTGGCAGCATGAGAGATAGTCTTAGCTTACTAGATCAGGCGATTAACCATGCTCAAGGTCAAGTGAGTGCTGATAGTGTGGCAAACATGTTGGGTGTTGTTGATCATAGATTTGTGCTAAACCTCATGAAACTGGTGTTGAATAAAGACATCCAGGGTCTTGCGCAAGAAACCGATCAAATTGTTCTTGCTGGTAAAAGTGGTGTTAGTGTTTTAAATAATTTAGCAGAACTATTGTTTTGTGTTCAGTCATTTCAATTAGGTGGTCAAGTTCCGATGGGCTTATTGCCCGAAAATGAAATTAAAGAGTTGGCTGTAGCCATTCACCCAGAGTATTGTCAGCTGCTTTATCAAATCGCAATTAAGAGCAAAGAAGATATTTTATTAGCGCCTGACGAGAAAATTGGTTTAGATATGGCGTTATTAAGAATGGTGGCCTTTAATCCATCTAACCGTAATATTCCTGTAGCTAAAACTCAAGCTCAAGTACCTATGGAAAAAGCCGAATCTCTGCCTGTCGCGCCAGTTAAAAATGAAATGTCTAAAACTAGTCATACAGCTACTCCAAACAAGCCTGAAGTAGTTGAAAGTGCTACAGAGAGCTCGGGGTTGGATTGGAATGCATTAGTTGCCAAAATTAACTTAAAGGGCGTTACAAAGCAAATCATCCGGCATAGTCTGCTTGAGTCATATGATGGTAAATCAGTAAAAATTTCTTTGGATCCTGTTTATCAAGGGATGTTAACGGAGCAAATACAAAAACGTATTGAACTTGAATTAGGTGTTTCTTTGGGTAATGACGTTACTTTGGTAATTTCTGGCCTCGAGAACCAGGGGTCAAAAAAAAAAGAATTAACTCCAGCTCAAGTTGAGCAAAATGCAACACAAAAATTGCTCGATGAGGCATACAGTCAATTAAAAAATAATGAAATTATTCAGCAATTAAGTAAAGGTCTTGATGTTGAAATTGATAAAGAGCAAATTTTTTTGAAGAAATAGGTTGGTTTCGATATTTTATATGTATGCCATATTATCTTTGTCGTTTTGATCAAGGATAAAATGATATTTGATGCATTTATGAGGATGATTGGTTGTTAGGCTTTCAGGAGAGTGCAAATGAGTGAAACTGCAGGTACGATTATAAAGCTCCTGATGGCCCTTACTTCACCCAAGGCATGCGTTAAGTACATTGCAGTTGCCGTGGCTTTATTGATCTCCTGGAAATACCTTGAGCCAGTTATCTCAGAGACTCAAATATCAAAAGAACAACTTTCAATTGTCCTGCTCTTGCTCGGTGTAGGGTGTGGCTCACTTGTAGGGCAGGCAATGTCTTGGGCAACTGAGTTTCTATGGACACAGTATGCGTCAAAAAAAGAAGCGGCACTTAAAAAAGAAATGGAATTAAAAGAGGCTGAACGTGAGAGAATTGAAAAAGAAGATAAGGAAAAGTTGCTATTAGCAAAGATTCAAAGTTCATTTGAACATCTACATTTCGAACAAAAAGTCACCTTAAGAAAGTTAACCTTGAAAAATGAAACTCTAAATATGTCCGAGTCAAATAACTCAGCGCTAGAAAAAAATGGATACATTCAAAGGTTAGTACATGTTAGGGTTACAGATTACTTGACACAAATTAATCCCCTAGTCAGTGATTTCGTTAAAGAACAATGGGCGGCCGAAAAAGAGTTAAAGTTAAAATCGTTCCTAGAATACAACGAATATGCAGAGAAATTGCTTGAGTTGCTCGAGGAAGATAATCAAGACAGGGATTTTCATGTTGATGAAGATGTTCTGAAAAGCACTTCACGTTGCTCGGAGTGTGTTCGGGGTGAAGATGACGATAGAGAAAATAGCAAAGGCTATTGGCTGTGGTTCGAGGACTATCTTTTAGAGGAATTCGAGAAAAAGACTGGGAAAACGTATGTTGATGAAGCTTTTATATCATTGCAGAGAATTACTGACAATGAAGCCACAGCCTAACAAGCGCATGTTGTCGGACTGGTTTTCCGCTGCGCTCCAAACCAGCCGCAAATGCTGGTGGGTGTTAGGTGATGATGAATCGCAAAAATAATAAGTCCCAATCAGTTTAGTGCAGGTATAAGTATCCACATATTCCCACTATTTTATTGAATTTGGCTAAGTTATGGCTATGGTTTATATGTGTAATACAAATTATGTAATGAGACTCGATGGGTGAGCATGTTATGGAAGAAAATAATCCTAAAATATTTTTAGAATCAGTAATATTAATCTTTATTTTTGGCGTGATATATGTCGCTTTTTGTGGTGGGCATTATTTAATTTCTCCTGATGAAACGCGGTATGTTGGTATTGCTTGGGAAATGTATCACAACAACGATTTCATCACCCCTAGACTGTCAGGTTCGCCGTTCTTAGGAAAACCAATACTGTTTTATTGGTGGGATATTTTGGCTTATCATATTTTTGGGGTGAATGATTTTGCTTCACGATTTTTCCCCACTTTAATTGGCGCATTTACAAGTACGATGGCGTATGTATACGGTAGAATTGTTTTCAGCCGTAGAATGGGCCTTTTGATGGGTTTTATGCTTGCTGCATCGCCTATGTTTTATGGGCTAACTAACTATGCGAATATGGATGGTGAAATAGCGGGTTGGAATGCTTGTTGCCTATTTTCATTTCTAATCGCTGTACACTATTTAAGGCAAGATAAACCTGCGAGTACCTGGTTTTATTTATCATATTTTTTTGCGGCACTCGCATTTTTAACGAAAGGCTTAATTGGCTTGGTTTTTCCAGGCATGATTATCTTTTTTTGGGTGTTATTGTTAAATGATTGGCGCTTGTTGCTGCGTATAAGGCTAATCACTGGCTTGATTCTATTTTTAGTTGTTATTACTCCTTGGTTATATTTATGTGAGAAGGCGAACCCTGGATTTTTATATTACTTCTTTATATTTAATCAATTCTTTCGTTTTGTTGGTTCTAATTTTAATAACCAGCATTCGTTCTTTTATTTTTGGCCGATTGTTATTGTTGCAACGTTCCCATTTGTTTTATATATATTGCAAGGATATTGGCATCATATTAGAAACTACAGGGAAAGTCTGAAGGAAAACCGAGATAGCCTATTCATTGCGTTGTGGATGATATTAGTCACCATATTTTTCTCAATTCCTGGTGGCAAACCACTTGGGCATATTGCACCTGCATTGCCACCGGCAGTTTTATTGTTAGCAATGTATTTTAATCACGTTTGGAGTA
This sequence comes from Francisellaceae bacterium, assembly GCA_028355575.1. Taxonomy (GTDB): domain Bacteria; phylum Pseudomonadota; class Gammaproteobacteria; order Francisellales; family Francisellaceae; genus CAJXRW01. Next base: position 36,411 of record JAOMSY010000009.1, read on the forward strand.
AGCAGTCAAGTAAAGCAAACCAAATATCAAGTTGGTGTATGCTTGTTATTGCCTTTGTGGTTGGGGCTGCTTTGTTATGTTTGCCTTTCATCAGTAACAATAAGCATGCGTTAGAAGCCGTTCCTTATGCGCGATTCATGGGATTAGTGATGGTTGTCTGTTCGGTATTGGTATTCTTATGGTTAAAGAGGAAAGCAGCGATATCACACATTGTTACAACCTTTTTGGTAATGGGTGTTTTAATGAACATGACGCTTGTAGCTAGTTTGAAAACCTTTAACTTGCAATACAACTATCCAATTGCTCAGGTTATTTTGCCATACTTGCAAAAATACCCAAATGCAAAAGTGCTTATGGTTGGCCAATATTACTATGCATTGCCAATGTATTTAGACCGAAATATCGGTATTGTGTATGATTGGAAAGAGATAAAAGATTCTGATGACGCTGATGGTTGGCCAAGAGAGATTTACGATGGCGTGGAATATATTAAAGGCCATAAAGAATCAAAAGAAATGCTTGATTATGCTGAGTTAAAACAAGCCTGGAATCAGAAAAACCAAGTTGTTATTGTTGTGTCACCTATATCACCAGGAGAAAGACTAGATCAAGCTTTAGGTGGTTCGTCTGTTAAGCAGATAGGGTTTAACAAGCGAAGAGGTGCGTATATTTATATTAACCAAACAAATGAAGCAACTCACTGATATTGTTGATAATTTCATTGGGTTGTGACTGGCTGATTGGTTTGCCATGATTGTAGCCATAGGTAACAGCAACGCTTCTAACGCTTGCAGATTTTGCTGCGCTTATATCAGATTCTGAGTCACCAACAATAATGGTTTCTAGAGGGGTTGAACCTAATTTTTTCATGGCATAGTACAATGGCTCTGGGTGAGGTTTGTAGTGAGTTGTTGTATTTCCACCGATGATAAGATCAATGTATTTATTTATACCAGTGTGTTTAACAGTTTCCTTTGCATGTGTTTCTTCTTTGTTGGTAACAATAGCCATCTTAATGTTTAAGTTATGAAGAGACTTTATGGTTTCAATTACACCAGGAAAAATAGCGGTATATTTGCCCATACAGGTTGTGTACGCATCTAGCGTATGCTGATATGCATCAGCAAATATTTTATCAACTTCATTCGATGGTAGATCTAAAGAAAGTACCTTTTTGACAGTTGTTGGAAATCCTTTGCCGACTATATTTTTCACTGTTTCTTGTTTGACAGGTTCTAGGTGATATATTTTCCGCATTTGATTTAATGCAGCTGTAATATCAGGAATGCTATCAATTAAAGTTCCATCTAGGTCAAATAGAACTGTGGTAACTTTACTGCTTTGGTGTGACATTAAGTTCTCCCATGTTTTCGGATAAAATTTTCTAAAGCAGAGTTTAAGGCTTTATTGTTTGAAGATTTTTTTAGATGAACGAATTTCTCCGTGTTCATTTTTGTAAGGTATTGGCGTTCCTTTGCTTGTGCTTCAGGATGTGGAAGGGTATCAAAACAGAGTTTTAAATTAAGCTCGATTAGGCTGGAAAAAAATATCTGACGTTTTATCTCTACGAGCATGTTAGCCTTTTCAAATTTAAATTTAGAATAAACCGCATTGCTTTGAGTATGTAGTAGCAGTCTGCGCTTATTGTAAAAAGCAATTGTGCAAAATTGTAACAATGGATGTTTGCAATTTTTTATGGCTTTTTGTGCTTTAATAATGAGGTCAGTATTTTTATATATAGACGCGATCAGAAAATCACTTGATTCGTGTTCTCCAAGAAGGATTTCTTTAGGCGTGTGGGAGTAAGTTTTCATTGGCATCCATTTAGTTATTTATTAGGTTGACCTATAATGTTTTGTATCTATTTCTATTAATTATAGTAAAACAGGAATCTTAATGGTCGCAAGAACAATTCTGAAAAAAGTATTTGGTAGTCGTAATGATAGACTAATAAAGGCGCTGAATAAAAAAGTGGCACAAATCAATGCGCTAGAACCTGAATTACAAAAGTTTTCTGATGAGCAATTAAAAGCTAAGACTGATGAGTTTAAAAAGAGAATTGCTGATGGTGCTAAATCAAAAGAAATATTAGTTGAAGCATTTGCAGTTGTAAGAGAGGCAAGTAAACGTTGTCTTGAAATGCGTCATTATGATGTCCAGCTTATTGGTGGCATGATCTTAAATATGGGTAAAATTTCAGAGATGCGTACAGGCGAGGGTAAAACCTTGGTTGCAACGCTCGCACTCTATCTTAATGCAATAAGCGGCAAAGGTG
>JAOMSY010000090.1 GCA_028355575.1 Francisellaceae bacterium
TTCAGTTCTTAATGGACAAAAGCTAGAACAAAATTCGCCTGTCAAATTGAAACAGGGTGATATTCTGAAAATTTCCAGCTATGAGATCATCGTTGTTGACACACAAGCACCTGAACAGAAAAATCAAGGGTTTGATGATTTATTTCAGGAAACTGTTCCTGTTTCACAACAAGACAGTTCACTTGATTTTCTGAATGAAAAATCACTCTCCGATAATGACCCTTTTGAATCTAGTAAAGGTGCATCCGCAGACAGCTTCCATACACGTGATCCATATGGCCACATTCCAGACCATGTCTCATTTAACCCAATGGTTCCAGAAAAGCAACTTAAAGCACCGGAAGTTAAACCAAAGCTATCAGCAGATAACCCTGGCCAAAGAATTGAGCCAACTAGTGATGGTGAGTTTACCTTACCAGAAGATTTTTTTGATGACCAACCTGCAGAAATAAATGTAGGACGACCCAAAACTGAAAATAGTTTTAACCCTTTCGAAGAAGTTAAGCCTAAAAACCAAGCTGAAACCAGAGAGGCATCGCCAAAACAAACTAGACAGGCGCCACCCGCACCTCAACCGGAAAAACCTAAACAAACCTATACTGAAAATCATGATCCGTTACATACAAGATCAAATAGATCAATCCCTGAAATAGAGCCGGACCAAGAAATCTATACAGATGCCACTTATTTTAGCCCAAAAGCTAAACAGCCTGAACAAAATGGGCCTCAAGAAACATATCAACAATCTGCTCAGCCTGATCCAATGGATGCAATCAGAAAGCAGGCAGCTAATGCTAATGCTAATGCTAATGCTAATGCTAATGCTGGAGATGATACATTTTTGAAATTGTTATGCCATAAAATGAAGATTGATCCAGGCATGTTAATGCAATTAGATAAAGCTTATTTATATAACGAACTGGCAGATGTTATATCAACCTCGCTGAATGGCATTGTCAAATTAATGATGGAGCGTAACGCTGCAAAAAACAAATTCAATAGTGATTTAACGATGTTTAAACCTGGCGTTAATAATGCATTGAAAGTTTCAGTCTCAGCCAAACAGGTCTTAGAGACAATGCTGTTTGACCGTGGGCAAACTTTCCTTAAGGCCCAAGAATCTATTGGTGAAGCAGTATCAGAAATTCAACAACATTATCGAGCTGTGAATAAGTCATCAATTGAAGCAGCAAAAGAGCTGATTGAAACAGATTTTGCACCTGGGCAATATGAATCTAAAGTAGTAAAAAATGCTAAGCATAAAATATCAAAAGCACTCTTTAAGGCTGACTGTTGGGATTCGTATGTTGAGAACTATCATAGACTAACAAAACAAAATAGCAAAATTTTAGAAAAAGATTATTTAACCTTTATGTCTGAAGCCTATGAAAAACAAGGTGGTGGGGTATCATAATGACAACTAAAGTAAAATTTAATATCAAACATATATTCAGAATCTTGTTTATAACAATAACTGCTGTCGTTTTGAGCAGTTGTAGTGCATATAAAGTCAATATGGAATCAACAAGCAATATAAATCGTAATATTAATGGTATTCCCTCATCTACTGCGGTGTATATTTACCAATTAACCAATACTTACAACTTTAAAAATGCAAGCTACGCAGATTTAGCAAATAGTAAAAATAACCTTGATGGTACAATTTTAATGCGCACTCAAGTTATCTTATTACCTGGTCAAAGCAAAACAATTTATATTGATTCTGAGAGTGGCGCAAAATACATTGGCGTTGTGACAGGTTATCGTGAATTAGACCAAGTCAAATGGCGTGAAGTTTACCCAATAAGCGATCATTTCTATGATGGCTTATATCGTAAATCTTTCACTGTTAATCTCACTGCAACTGGCGTTAGCCTTGAATAATTAGGAGAATTTGTGAATCGAGTCGCCTGGTACAGTGGGCTAGCAATCACCCAACAACACTTTCAATTACAAGATAAATATATTGAGGCAACCACAGAAAAACAGTTTAGTCTAACAAACGATAATTCCTGGGGTTTAAAAAAAATTAAATATGATGCTTCACAGCTAGAGCAAGGCAAGCTTTTAATCAATACTTGTGAAGGCATTATGCCCGATGGCACACCATTTATTATTCCAGGTAGTGATGCAGATCACCTTGTATTACAAGTCGCACCAGGCACATCTGAAAAAATTGTTTACTTAGCCTTACCCAAAATACTGGTTTCAGGCAAAGAGGCAGCCCAAGAATATCGTGAACTTAAAGATGAACGGTATTACATGGATACCATGAACGTACCTGACTCATTTGAGGGCAAAGAACAAACGGAAGAAATTCAAATACTTAAACCCTCTTTTAGATTAATTATTGATACCAAAAACTACCAGGACTATACCCTGTTACCCCTTTTAAAAATAAAGTCTTCAAGTCCAAATGGCACCATTGAGTTAGATAAGAACTTTGTCCCGCCATTACTATCCGTATATGCAAACCATTATCTATTAGATTTTCTAAAACAAATTCTAACCACATTGCAACAACGTAAGAAACAACTTATTGAACGTCTAAGTGGGATTGATCAATACGGTGTGGCAGGTATCAGTGAGTTAATGTATCTTCAAATTATTAATAAATATGAGCCTTTATTAAAGCACATTGAAAGCCTTCAACTGGTTCATCCAGAAAGGTTATATTGCTTATGGTTACAGCTGGCTAGTGAACTGCAAACCTTTACGAATGCTGAACGATGTTATCCAAACCCACCGATATATAATCATGAAGATTTAACCAAAACGTTTACAACTCTAACAAGTGATCTGAGAGAAGCCTTTAACTATATTTTTGATGAAAAAGCCAAACGCTTTAAATTACAATTTTATAGTGGATATGGTTTATATATTGCCACATTCCCAGACGCAAGCGTCTTCGAGCGCTACCCATCCTTTGTGTTAGCCTGTAAAGCAGATATACCAAAAGAACAGCTTAGTTTAATTTTACCTAAAAATATCAAAGTTTCTTCACGAAACGACATCCAAAACTTAGTGAATCGCCAATTACCTGGTATTGCAGTAAAAACCATGCCATCAGCACCAAGACAAATTCCTTTTCATGCCGAATATGTCTACTTTGAACTCAACACCAACTCTGAACTTTGGAAAAATATAAAATCAACCCGAACCCTTGCCATCTGTTTTAGTAAGAATTTTGCGCACATTGATATTCAATTGTGGGCGATTAAGGCATAAATGAGGAAGTAGTAATGTATATTGATGATGATGAAGATGATAAAACCGTATTTATGCCGCTTGATCCAAGTAAGCAGCAACCACAACAACCTTCTAGCGACATCGAGATTAGTCCTTCCTTAGCTTTTGCAAAACTTTCACAGTTTGATTACTTAGCAGGCCCAAATAAATTAGTAGAATATGCAAGCGAGTTATTTGCATTACACTATGAAATTACCAATGGTTCTTTTCAAGCTCATGTTGAACAGTTGAGACTCTCACTCAATGACGCCTTGACTAAGTTTACCTTACGATCACAACAAAATGGTATTTCAGATAAATCACTAAGAAGTGCCAGGTACATTATCTGTACCTTCATTGATGAGTCTGTGATGTCAACTGAATGGGGTCGATCTTCTGACTGGTCACGACAATCCATGTTAAGTACAAACTTTAATGAATCCTGGGGTGGTGAAGTTTTTTATAAAATAAGACTTTACTCTTTGGAGCATTTAAGTGAGTTTATCGATGTATTCGAACTGTGTTATATTTGCTTATGCTTAGGTTTTAAAGGGCAATACGCAACTAATCCAAATGGCCAAATGGTCATGGATAGAATCAAACGTGAATCGTTTCAAGTTATTCAGGAGTATCGTGGTCATTCGGATACAGCTGGTCTTTCTCCAAGCTGGGAATCTGATTACGAAAAGAAAAAACCAATTCGTCAAAAGAATTCATTATGGCTTGTTAGTATTATCTCAATTGCGGTATTAATTTGTATTTATGGTGCACTATCTATATTTTTAAACAGCACGATTACACCAGTCTATAATCAGGTTGAAAAACAAGAACAGTCTATTTCAACGCAAACAAGTAGTATGCAATCATCTCAGGCAATCTTACCAGACGCGTTAGAACAAAATATATTACATCAGCCAAAAAATATAGTCGGGTAATCTATTATGCAATGGTTGAGTCGGCTATTCAGTAGTATTTGGGCATTCATGAAAACCAGAACATTCTGGGTATGGTTTATTATTGTCCTATTATTATTACTACTTTGGATTATTGGGCCTGGCATTGCCTTTTTCTCTTTTAAGCCCTTTGCGAGCATATGGGTTAGGCTCATCATCACCATTGTTATTATTGGTTATTTCATCCTTAAAATTCTTCGCCAAAATGGGTTATTAAATATTGGCAGCTGGGTGACGTCCCTTAGCCAGAACAGAAAGCAGAAAAAAACAAGCAGCTATCTTCCAACAGCACGTTCTATTCGCAGAGAAATGAACACACTCATCGCATTCCTAGCACGAAACCGTAAGAAGTCACAAGCAAAAGAGAGTATTTATGAAAAACCTTGGTATTTTGTTTGTGGCACAGACACATCGGGGAAAGAGGCA
>JAOMSY010000091.1 GCA_028355575.1 Francisellaceae bacterium
TCACAGATCAGCTATAGCTAATAGTGAGTGGCAAGTTAACTGGGAAAATTACATTCTTGGCGCATACCAAAAGGCTGCGTAGACTCATAATATATTTATGCTTACCACATAGCTCGGCAGACTGGGCTGTAATTTCTGGCATCTTCTTCATTCGACTGTTAAGTAGACTGTAAAGGTGGCAACTCTAACTACTTCTATGCCAATCAATAGGCAAGCTATTGCTGCCATTTCCTCAGGGTTCTGACCCCCTTCTTGAGAGTCCCAAAGATCTCCAAGAAGAGACCTTACATCATTGAGTAAGCTTGCTCCGCGATTGACCCAGTTATATGCATCAGTATCTCGTGAAATGGCAGCACAAACAACGCCGATAATATCAAAAATTGTTCCAACAAGATCAAGTGTATTGAATAGATATGGTGCCACTTTATCAGGGACTTTAGCCCAACCTGTATAATACTGTAAAAAAGTATATATAAATCCAAAAATAATACTGAAAAACGAAAGAAAATAGGAGATATATTGTGTCTTTGGCGCAGAACTTGATGGAAAAGACTCATAAGAGAACTGAACTAAAGAGATAACAGTTCTGATTGCACATAATGATCCATACAGTATCTTTAATGGCATGTTGGCTCCTTTGTCATTTTTCCACTTGTCTAAAGCTCTTCCAAGTCTGACGCCAGTATAGAGTATGTTTAACACACACATTAAAAGAACGGAGGACTGAAGGGTTGCCAGTTTATCAGTATCTCTCAAACCTGAAACGCTTTCTTCATTGCCAAAAGCAGGCAAAGGCCAGGTGTTCATGTTTATGAGTCCCTCAATAGCACCTTTAGAGTCTTTAATCTCAAATGCAGCAAGTACTGCTATGGTCGTAGGGTTAGTGAGAGAAATGAAACAAGAGAATGTTAAAACTACAGCTAAAACATCTTCATTAGTCAAGATGCCATCTGCACCCATTAAATCTTTAAGTGCAGATGGTAGAGGGATAAATTCCTGATTAAGTATACCACTCATGTCAAAATTAGGAAATAATTTACTAACCATCCACTCACAGAGTGAACCACCAAAGTCGTTAAAGGATAGTGATGATATATCCACAGACTTCACGTCAGATCCAGCACTGCTCAGCGATGTAAGTGAAATATTTGAAAAAGTTGACTGTAGATTTGGGTTGTCTTTATTAAATTGATCTTGTGAGTGACTAAAAGGTAAATCAGAGGGGTCTATATCATCAAACAATGGGTTATCACTTGTTGAGGGAGTATAACCTGCAGTATTTTTCTGAAGTTCATTCAGTAAATATGAATGGTTTACTGAGTTTGCATAATGATGGTCAACTTCATTTTGAGCAAGTTGGTTCTCATCTTTAAGCTTCAACCCAAATCTATTAAAGATTCTTTGGGTTGAACTTGATATGAGTTTTTCCCCATAGTCATACAATTCATCAACCTCATCTTTGATCTTGTCATAACCTTCTTCCAATAGCGTCGCAATCTCATCAAATGATTCTTCTGCTGCCTCTTTTGCGCCATTAATTAGCTTTTCCATTGGTGACCCAGCTGAGCAGTCAAGGAGTGTCTTAACTCCATTCAAAATTTCATAGCCAGGGTGTCCAGCAAGCTCGCATAAAAACTTAAGAATAGTCACAATGACTACAATAATAATGGCTACTGCGACTAGAATTACAGTTAGAATTAGCGTGCCAAGAGCCATGATGCAAGATTTTATATCGCTCCAAAGGTCAGAGAAGTCACCATTTTTTATGTCATTCCAAACCGCAGACAGCGTATCTGACAAATTTCTCCATTCATCCTCTAGTTTATTCACAAGCTCTGATATTGCATTCTTCATAGCGTTCCAAGTATCACTTAGCGCATCAGCAATATCACTCCAGAACCCTCCATACTGACGGGCACCAATACTGCTAGTTGTTAAGTTAACTGTTGATGCAATGGGATTTATGACTACAGAGCCTTGGATATTCAGTGTACTGAGTGTCAGTGTTGCATCCTGAGCTGGGGCGCTAGATTGAGATACTTGGCTATAGCCGTTAGTCCAGGATTGTTGTATGTCACTTGCTGAATAATTAGACCCTTCTTTAAGGTTATTTGAAACCACATCATTTAAATTATTACAGTTGGGCACTTGGCTGCTGATTTTTGAAGAGGCATCATTACTTGAGTCTTGGTATTGTAAATCGTTAGAGTAATTGGTATTTAAACGAGCATGCCCTTTATAAGATATATTAAATTGACTCCAGTTAACAATTTGCTGAACATCATCGTTTAGTTGAAGTATTGGGCTGCTGGTTAGTGAGCCAGAGTTGAAATGATCAGTATCAACCAGTCTGTAATACATGGTTGCCCCTTCTTGAATATCATTGCTCTCTAAAAATACATTTAGGTAGACTTTGCCCATAACTGGCTTAACAAAGTATGAAGTTAGCCTCGTCGCTTGGAAGCTTGTTGGGTTATAGGGGTCTGAATAGTCAGCTACACTGCATGCAATGTCAAACCTCACTTCAATATATTCAGAGTCACTTAGTAGTGCTATTTGATTATTATCATCAACTCCAAATACTTCAATATGATGTACATCTTGAATACTGCTTGCTGTGCAGAAGGTTTCATAATCATCTTGACTAGCTTGTATCTTTATAACTCTTGTCTTCCAATCCTTAGAAATTGGATCTTTTGCAATATAAACATATTCAGACGCTGGATTGTTTGCTGTTTGGGTTTGTGTTTTTTTATCACGGACATAAACCGCTTCTTTATCGTGGTAGTAGTAGTTCCACTTTAACAAGCGATATCCATGGTCTATTGGTATATATTTAACTTCGCTATCTAGAGAAACTTTAGAATCTGCAATAGCATATTCATTTATTGTGTTATCACTTGCTTGACTAATGATATATAGAAGTTTTATATCACTAGCATCTATGCCTGTAGCCGTAATTGAAGCTCCTGTCTTGCTTCCATCATAAGTGATAAAAAGTCTGAATAGACCTTGATGATTAACAGTGAAGTTCAACATGAAAGTCTCATCCTTAAAATCATTATCTATTGAGTATGATGCTCCTTTGCCCCTCGCTCCAGAAAAAGCCCCACTGTATATTTTATTAGGATGGTTATTTACATCAGGATCTTTTGGTTTGGTAAGGTAAACGCAAAGTGTACTTGTATCATTTTCTACTTCATACATTAAGTATGGTGAAAATTGAATAATATCTTGCCCAACAGCCATAATCATTTGGGATTCTGCATAGTCCTGTGAGCCAGCTGTGATATGGGTATAGGTGTTACAAAAGTTTTGATTCTCTAGCGCTTGTATTAATGAGTTACCATCGTGATTGACATTTGGGTCATCAGCATAATTACCAATATCTCTTATACACTGTGAGTAACTTACTGTTGTATTAGTAGAGACTTGCTGATAATCAACACCTGACAAATTTCCATCACTATCATAATTCGCTTCATAGTTAATCTCATAAATTTTATCGCCAGTGAAGTTAATTTTATCAGCCAAGACTGAGCCACCAATAAAGTCATTATCTAGATCAATTAGCAAAGTAGCAGCTTGAGATATGTCTACTACGGCACCGGTACTTACCGAACTATTGACATTATAACAAAGCATTAGTTTGGTCGATGAGCTATCTTGAAATGCCATGAAAGGGAAGGTATTCCAAGTTAACACTGCTGTAGTAAATGCTGACCAAGTAACGGTTGACTCACTTCCAAAAGGGCCAAAATCCTCTTGGAAACCATTTTTTTCAGCGAGCAAATTATACAGACCTTGGTAGTAATATTGTGCAGATAATGTAAGAGGTAAATTTAACCCATACCAGTAAACTTTAGGCTGATCATCATTCTCACCAAAGTGAATTATAAAGCCAATATTAGCGAGTCCCTTTTGGCAAAGACCATGAATGATGTTTGTGCTTTTTCCATAGTATATATCCGAACTATCTTGAGACCGGTATTGATAAGTTTGAATATCCTTAATGATCAATGGACATTCATGAAGATCATCATTTCCGTAATTAAACAAATTTTTCATGCAAGAAAACTGGGCAGCTTCATCATCAGAAGGGTTGTTTTTCCCCCAGCACGGCATATATTTTGATAAAAAATCAGAGTACCCTTGATCATTTTGAAGAATTTGAATTGGGAATAGAGTATTCCATTTTTCTTTTGTGGTATGTCCTATTGAATTTCCTGGTGTCGTAGCTGGTTGTGAACTTGTTTGATAAAACAATACAAGCTGCTCATCTACATTAGGCATAATAGCTGCTGTATCAAAGATATTGTTAACATTCCAATTTTGGGATGATATTTCCTCAAAAGCACTGAATGCACTTAGAATCATTTTTTGGCTTTTAACATTTCCAGCACTAACGGTGTTGTGACCATCTCCATTTAAAGCAACTATTTTGTTATAACCTAAGCCAGAATTTATATTAGCGTCAGTGCAAACTCTGAAGGTGTTATTAATATTGAAATCATCGAAGTTCAGAGTGGTTTTATTAAGACCATGACCACCATTCGGATTTTGTTCATGTAAAATTATAGATTGAA
>JAOMSY010000092.1 GCA_028355575.1 Francisellaceae bacterium
TATAAATAAAGATTGAGGTAAGTAGCGATGGAATTAGGTTTCATAATGAACAAAAATAACGGGTACACTCTGATAGAGTTAGTTGTCTTTATCATTATTGTCTCGATTGCTGCCGCTGGTATATTATTAGGAATGAATGTTGCTTTGGTTTCTCAGCCTGATGAAATTAATACACGGCTCGCCAGAGAAATAGCCAATACGCGTATTGAATATGTTGTTGGTCAGGCAAAAATTGTTGGTTTTGATATCTTTTCAGATAACTGCGTAGGGAGTGTGCCAGAAATATGTACACATCCTGCTGAGTTTACAGTCTCTACAAGCATTGATCCTGACGATAATAATACTAATATAAAGGTTATTACGGTTTCAGTGAGTGGTGCAGGTTACGCCACTTTAAAAACTGCGGTGGCAAATATATGAAACAGAAAGGATTTACGCTTATTGAGCTTGTTGTTGTCATAATTGTCATTGGTATATTAAGTGCAGCGGCAGCAATGATGATAACAGTTGGTTCTCAAGCTAAAGTTGTATCTGAACACTTGCTAGAGTTAAATGGATCAGGCGAACAGGCGCTTGAAATTGTGATGAAACATATTGTTAATATTCGTTCAAATTCTGTGAGTGATTTGAATGTGACAATTACTGGTGGTGAAAATGATCAATTAAATATGACTACCATTACAGGTGATGACATTATAATTTTTGAAGAGGATGGTTTCTTGTATGAAGAGGTCAATGGGGAGGATGCGTTATTGGCGGCAAATCTTGATACCGCGCCAACTTTTACATATTACGGCAGTGACGGCAATAAAACATCTACGGTAACTAATGTAAGGTATATTGGGGTTAGTTTTACGTTATCAATAGACAATGAGAGTGCTGATTTTTCCCAGGTTGCTTATTTGAGGAATAGCCAATGAAGAAGCAACAAGGTACGCTTTTAATCGGTGCAATAATTTTGTTACTGGTTATTGGCTTTGCAGCTGCTGAAATTGCCAGTATTAGTGCAACGAATAGTCGTTCTAGTTCACGTTTAGATGTTCAGTCAGAAGCCAATCACTTAGCGTATTTAGGATTACAATATGGCCTTGAAGCAATTTATCAACATAATGCGACTTGTGCAGGTGTTGAAGCCTACGTTGCGGGGACAATGCCAAGTTATAACGCTACGATAGATGTTGTTGGAACGACTTATGAGAATATTACGACATTAAGTTCTGGTATAACCAACTCTGTTGCAACAATACCTGTCACCTCCACATCAGGTTTTTCTGACAAGGGTGCCATTCGAGTTGGATTTGAATCAATTGATTATTTAAATATAAACGTAAATGACTTTATTGATGTTTCTAGGGGTGCACAGCTAACCTCTGCGAGCTCTCACCCATCCGCGACAAGTGTCAGTCAGTTTGGTTGTGTAATCGCTGCAACAGTGACCATTACCATGCCTGGAGAAGATGTAGTCGCAACTGAGAATATACAAGTCAATCAATTACCAATGACTTGGATAGTAGGTCAGAATGATAGCGGTGATACCTTTTATGAATGGGATGGCGTGTCAATGGTTGAAACTGGACCATATGGGACAGTAACCAACCGTCCTCAGCGAGGTATTAAGGTTTTATCTTATTCTGATATCTGGGCAGTGGGGAATGACCAGGGTGGGAGTTTAAATATTAATCATTGGGATGGTGTTACTTGGTCAAGGTTTAATAGTGTACCGGCATTAGATCGAGACTTGCGTGGTATAGATTGTATTTCTTCAGATGCATGTGTTGCTGTTGGGCAAGATCAAGGTGGTGATTTATTAATTGTTAATTGGAATGGTACTGAATGGTCACGTGATTTAACAGTACCTTCAGTTGGACGTGATTTGAGAGGTGTTGATTGTTTAAGTAGTACTTTTTGTCTTGCAGTAGGTCAAGATGAAGGTGGAGAGACGCTAGTTGTTTTATACAATGGAAGTGTTTGGACGAGAATGACAGGCGCTCAATTTGATAGTTCAGTCCCTAGCAACCGCGATTTAAATAGTGTCCATTGTTTAGCGACAAACTATTGTTGGGCGGTTGGGCAAGACAGAAATGGATATGTAAATATAATATTTTGGGATGGGTCAAGCTGGGTTCGTGATACAGGTGCGCCAAGCGTGAGTCGTGACTTGTTCAGCGTGTTCTGTAATACCACTTCAGATTGTTGGGCAGTTGGGCAAGACCAAGGTGGGGATAGCTTATTGTTATATTACAATGGTACTTCTTGGGCAAGAATTTTAGAGGGTTTTGGCAGTAATGACCTAAATGCAGTAACTTGCTATGCGACAAATGATTGTTGGGTAGCAGGTGAAAACAGCTTAATTGCACATTTTGATGGCACAGACTGGACAATTATTGCACCACCTGATACGACTGAGTTGAATGCAATTGGTGGCATACCAATGAGTGGTTCACCACAGTATTTTGAACTTGAGTAGCTATTAAGGATCGGTTGTTGCAACAATGGCTGTAATGCTCGATTCACTACCTAATTCATCTACTGCAGATACACCTAAAGAGTATGTTGTATTCTTAGACAGTTGTTTGAATGAATAGCTAGTACCTCCAGCATTTGTTTGAGCATTTAGGCTCCCATTTAGATACATGTTATAGATAAGACTACCTTGTGGCGTTGATTCATCGCTTGAGGCATTCCAGGAAACAGTTATTTCTTTTTTCTTAATATTTGTTGCGGCTAAACCTGTTGGGGTGCTTGGTGGCTGGTTGGTCGGAGTTGGAGTTGGTGTTGGTGTTGGTGTTGGTGTTGGAGTTGGAGTTGGAGTTGGAGTTGGAGTTGGAGTCGGAGTCGGAGTTGGAGTCGGAGTTGGAGTCGGTGTTGGAGTCGGTGTTGGAGTCGGTGTTGGAGTCGGTGTTGGAGTCGGTGTTGGGCCGATAGAAGGCGTTGGTGCAGGTTGTGGATTAACTGGAATCGTTTGATTATCAGATCTAACAACAGTTCCACTATATGGGAATATATCTGTTTCTGTCGTATCACCTTCCCAGGTGAGAGCAATAGAGGCAGTGCTTGTTAATGCTGTACCGCTTGTGTCGGTTTCTGGTGTGCCTTTCTCATTAAATACAATTGTATTATTCCCTAGATTTGTCAATGACATTGATATTGCAGAGTCTAGCGTGACTGTATTTGAATTACGGTCTGGTAGGTTAACGGATGCGCCAGCAATATCTTGTAATTGATAACTTGGATTACCGGTATTAAAAACAATTTGGTAGCTTTCTCGTTGACTGATTGCGAGTGTTCGTGCATAGCGAATATCAGCCACCATTTTAGCGGTAATGGAATCTAAATTTATACTACGGCCTGGCCATAATACCGCAAGCCCTGCGGATATAATGCCAATAATTACAATTGTGACCACTAATTCGATGAGTGAAAAGCCACTTTGTCTTTGTTGGTTATGTTGCTTAGCCATTTATTTTGGCCAAATTCCACATTGGTAAGAACATTCCAAGTGCAGTGACAAGTACAAGACCACCCATTATGATAATCAAGAATGGTTCCATAAGTTGATTCAAACGACTTAAGTCATAATCTACATCTTCATCATAAAAATCTGCAACCTCTGCTAACATGGCGTCTGTGCTTGCTGTTTCTTCGCCCACTGCAATCATTTGGAGTGTAAGAGGGGTAAATAGCTTACTATCATAACAGGCATCCGTCATTGAACGACCCTGTTGTAATTGATCACGAATAGCGAGAAGTTTCATTTCTAGATATTTATTATCAAGCGCATAAGCAACTAATTCCATTGAGGTAGTTACAGTAATGCCGCTTTTTAGCATGGTGGAAAATATACGAGCAAAACGGGCTAATTGTATACGAAACATAATATTACCAAAGATGGGGATTTTAAGTTTATATTTGTCAAACAATAAGCGTCCGCTAGGTGTTTTTATATAAAATAAAAATAAAACGATAGTGGCAATTATAGCAATCGCCACATATATCCCTTTTTCGATAATAAAGTCTGAGACTCCCATAAGTAGACGTGTTATTAAGGGTAGTTCTTTATGCATGCTGGTATACATTTTAGAGAAAGCCGGAACCACTACCACATTTAAAACAATGATAGCAGCAGTAACTGCTATGAAAACAAATGCAGGGTAGCGTAAGGCAGCGAATACTTTTTTCTTATTTGATGCTTCGAGTGTGGTATATTTTGATAAATAAGAAAAGGACTCATGCAAATTCCCTGTCTCTTCTCCTACTCGGCAAACATTAATAAATACTGAAGAAAATATTTTAGGGTATTTACTAAGTGCACCTGAAAGTCGATTACCGCCTTTAATTTCCTCAAGCCCATAGAATAATGCTTTTTTTAACAATGGGTTAGTTGTTGTTTCTGCTATTCTTCCAAGCCCTTGATAGATCGGTACCCCGGCCTTTAATAATGAATGCATTTGACGGCAAAACATGGAAAGTTCTTCTGTTTTGACTT
>JAOMSY010000093.1 GCA_028355575.1 Francisellaceae bacterium
TACACTGACAAAAACGGTAATAATTAAACCAGCTAGCATAATTAAAAAACCTCTACTATTTCGACAATTTGCTACAAATGGCGTATGCCTAAGCCCGTACGTTGTAGATAAATATAGAAATACTCCTGGGGCAATACTGGTAACAATACCTTTGAATATAAGTGAAGATTCACCTGTAAAGTATTCATGAATAAAAGAGCCTAGGATAATACCAATGGGTGTTGAAAAAGCAAAACATAAAAAGCAGATATAAGCTTGTTTTTGTGTCATTTTACTTTTAACCATGGTTAATGCAAGTGCAAAGGATGCAGAACCTTTGTGGGCAATAATTGCTAAAAATACCATCACTGCAGCTAACGTATCGCTGACACCAAGCGCAGTGCCTAATAAAAAAGAACAAACGCCTATCATTAAGGTCATCACAATTGGAATGATAATAGAATTTTTTTCTTGGTCTTGTTTTACATGGTCAAGACGATGTTCTAATGCAAGCAATATAATGAATGTCCCTACAGCAATATAAGTTGCAACAGGATAAACATGATGGGCTAATACTTTTTGCCAAATATTAAATGCAGATGGCAGCATCACTGTCAGTGACAATGCTAGGAAAACCCCTGATGTAAAAGCCTTCCCACCTGGAAAAGCATTCTCGTCGATGACTTGATTGTGTTTAAATAAAGGGTAATATCCCCCTAAAAAACTAACAAACAAAATAAATACAAATGAAAACCATTGAAAACTTGTCATTAATTCTTTTATCCGCCTCAAAATTTGTTAATATTGTGCACACTTGGTACCATTCATGGTATGGAATGTTACTTTATAACATTTTCAAGTAAGTATGTTTAATTAAAAGGAGGAATACAAATGGGAAACTGTGATAAACATAAAGGTCATCACGATCATAAACATGAAGATGGTTGCGGCCATACAAAAATAAAACATGGTGATCATGTGGATTTTGTACATGATGGTCATTTACATCATGAGCACGGCGAGCATTATGATGAGCATAGCATTGAAGTATCTGATAAAAATCCAGATAACTGTAAGCCAATTAAAGATGATTGTAAAGAGCATAAACATGGTCCAGACTGTGGTCATGAGGCTGTTCCACACGGCGATCATACAGACTATATCGTAGATGGACGTTTGCACCATCCGCACGGCGATCATTGTGATGATCATGGTCCAGTTGAAGTAATTAAAAACGATAAGAAAAAATAAGGTTTTTAACTACTTACATTAATGACTCATTTATTTGCCTTAGCTGATTTATTCTTTTCATATTGCTAAGGCAGTTTCTATATTTTTCAAATTTGATGTCCTAACTTTCTCAATGGTTGGGTATTTAAGAATTGAATATTGCGATTAATGCTGCTTAAAGGTATCCGTACCCAATAGAATATAATGCTAAATTATTCCGAATTGAATAGTTTAACTTTCTTTGGCATCAAAATATTATGTTATTCAGCGAGGTTTTAGTTAGATTGCAGTTTGATTCAATATTGCAGTACTAATTATCTGGATATTTAAATATAAAATATATTATCGCCACAGCACTTTTGATGCATGGGATAATCGAATCTTATTAAATAAATTGGCGAGATACATTATAAATTTAGTGTATCTCGGTAATATAGATAACTACTAAGTAGTTTGGATAAAATATTAGATTGTTTTTTTGAAATAATTAAAATGAATTAAATATTTTTTATGCGTAAGAAACGTTTTCAGCCTGTTGGCCTTTTTTACCGTCTACGATATCAAATTCAACAACATCACCTTCATTTAGTGATTTCATAGAACTTAATGCTGATACGTGAACGAACACGTCTCTGTTACCACTTTCTGGTGTGATGAATCCGAAACCTTTTAATTCATTAAAGAATTTTACTGTGCCTTTTGACATATTTATTTTACTCTCTTGATTATTATTGATAAATTACACATTGAGATTTTAGAGAAACTTAATTTCGATAAAAGCTTAAATGCCAGTCCAGTATACTGATATTTTTAGAATTTGATACTTTTATTTTAGCTAAATTACATTCAAGTTAAATTTTTCGGTTTAAATATTTATTTCTAGACGTTAAGATGCTAATAAAAATCTTTTACTATTAATCATTATTTTGCTAAAATTTTAATTAAGCAATTAGCATATTATTAAGTTTAAACTTTGTCCTCAATTAATGCTGATAATGAAGGTGCTTATTTAGGGGAAGAGTTATATCGCATGATTATTTCAGAGTTTGTGAGAAGAATGGATAGCAAGCGATGAACTTTGTTGTTCGAGTAGCTTTGCCAAAAGATGTCAAGCGATTAGAAGA
Organism: Francisellaceae bacterium; assembly: GCA_028355575.1. Lineage (GTDB taxonomy): Bacteria > Pseudomonadota > Gammaproteobacteria > Francisellales > Francisellaceae > CAJXRW01. The sequence goes on from JAOMSY010000093.1 coordinate 2,334, forward strand.
CATTGAAAATAATAACTTTGATTATGATCAGATAAGTCGACGCCAATTTTTATACCATTTAAATCATCAAAAAAATATATTATTGGTAGTAGCGCTACAAAATAATATTGCAGGCTATGTTTTAGCATGCTGTCATCTCAAATCTGCGCGTATTTATTCAATCGTTATAGACCATCACTTTAGGGGGAAAGGTCTGGCTCAACAGCTTTTATCTGAGGTAATTAATCGAGTTTCAAGTTTAGATGTCTCTCATATACGCTTGGAAGTAAAAGTCGATAATCAACCAGCAATTCATTTATATAATAAACTTGGTTTTTTACCAGCTGGGGAAATTAAAAAGTATTATAGTAATAATGAAGATGCACTAATGATGGTTAAATTTATTAGCTAAATATAATTTGATTAGTGAATAATTAAAATAACCCACCACCAATGCTTTCAGTGGTAATGGCTTTGCCATTGTAGTCGCCTGTTATTTTTGTTTCAGAACCAAGTTTTACAGAAGGTACTTTTGTTGTCATAACATCAACCTTATTACCACTTTTATCAGTTATTGTGGTTGTATAACTGTCTTTACTGTCCATTTTCATAGCCGTTACGTTGCCTGATATTTGTACTTGTTTATTAATATATTTAGTACCTGAGCTATTTAGTTCTTGAATTGAGAGTTTAGCTGGGCCATTCACTGCATTGGTGACGGCAGTTGTTGTATTTGCTGCATCACTTAATAAACCTGCATATGTGGCTGAACCAGTTAAAAGTATTGTACTGGCGACAGTTGCTGTAATAATTTTCTTAATCATTGGGTATTCCTTACGTTAAATATTTATAAATTTTATGAACATAACTATAGAAAAATTGTAGCTAGAAAAACAATATTTTCTACGATTAAAATTATTGCTGCCATTCTTATGACATTCATCTAGCTTAGTTTAAGATTATTATTTTAATTATTTGCCTTACATTACAGGTCTATATGTCAGGGCAATCGCACTTAATTCCCAAAAATGATTTTCAATAGGTATGAGTGGTCCCAGCCAGCTCTAGCACGTTTGGTTTTTATCCCAACTTTAAGAGACTTTTCAACTTTTAATAAATTTAATGCAATGTGCCTTATAACCGATAAATTTGCAGCACTGTTACCAACCCTCGCTCTAGAATGATCTTCATCAAACGCCATATCTAAAGACCAATGCAATTTATTCTCTATCGACCAATGCACTCTAATAGATTTTGCTATTCTATCAACTTCTATTGCTGGGATGTCACTGATAAAATAGCGTGTTTCTATGCTCTTATTCTCACTTATCTCTCTTTCTGAAGTGACGGCTATAATGCTCTTTAGCCCAGGCCAGTTATGAGTTCCTTGTAACCATTCAATATCATCACTAGTTGTAATTGTTCTTGTCTCAACTCTACCGTGATCACCATCAATAGTTTGATGCTGATATAGTTTTTTATTTAGCTTGGACTCAAACCATAAAGCAACATCTTTGTGAAGTGTGCCCTGATTCCCCTTTAAACTGAAAACATAGTGGCCTTGCTGATCAATAATCTGTTGTGCAATCGCTCTTTGACAGCCCATGGCATCAATGGTGATCGTCATATCTGTAATATCCAGGATAGTTAATAGTTTTGGTATGGCTGTGATCTCATTACTTTTATCAGAAACGGTAACCTGGCCAAGAACTTGCTGATTATCACAAGCCCAAGCACTAACCATATGAATGGCTGATTTGCCAGATGCTTTATCCAGTGATCTACGCAAACATTTACCATCTATAGCAATGACTTCTCCAGCACTAAAGTTTACTAAGTCGTTTACCCAATTAGAAAAACACTCGCCAAAACATTTGAGGTCGATTATTGAAAAAACTCTGGAAAAAGTATCATGTGAAGGGATGCCATTTTCCAAGCCTAACTGCTCACAAAACCAGTCTTTTTTTGCTTCACAGAATTGCTCTATCATCACCCAATTGTCTGCGCCACATATAACCGCACATAAGGTCATAAAAAATATATCTGAAAGCTCATGTTTCTTTTGTCTGCTTACTCTGGGGTCTTTTATTTTTAAAAAATGTTTGGT
>JAOMSY010000094.1 GCA_028355575.1 Francisellaceae bacterium
ACATCAAGACGGTGAAATATTAAACGCCATGTCATATTATACTAATGGTGAAGTTGAGCCAGAAAAAGCTAAAGCAATTGTGTCTTATAGTAATGGATCCAACACCTCATATTCGGTTTATGCAGGTAATAAAGTTTTTCAACAGAGTCTCAATACAATTCGTATTGTAGATGTTGTGAATTAGTCTGTGATATTCATTTTATTCTTTAATTTTGATCAATTATTCTTACAGTGCAATGTGATATACGAATATACAAAAACCGTATATATCGTTGCATAACTCATGGTGGAGAGGGCAGGATTCGAACCTGCGAAGGCGGAGCCGTCAGATTTACAGTCTGATCCCTTTGGCCACTCGGGAACCTCTCCAAACAAGATATGTAATAATCATAGGTGAATTATTTATATAGATCAATAATATAGCCAGCTAATAATTCATTAAGAAAATATAACCACTGGCTGCGAATATTGAGCATAGAAATACCCTTATTATTGTTTGGACTGGGAGTTAATTTTATTTAGATATGTAAATTACATCCAAAACTGAAAATAGTTCGTCATTTCGAGATTATAATTAATATTATGAATTATCTTGAGACACCTAAGAGTAATGGTGCCCAGACTCGGAATTGAACCAAGGACACGAGGATTTTCAATCCTCTGCTCTACCGACTGAGCTATCTGGGCAACGCGTATAATTAAATCTTATTTCAGCTTAATGGTCAAGTATATTATTAATCTTTAAGTCTTATTTTATGATGTACTGCAAATTATATATTCGAAGAAGTGCATTGTTGCATTTAGGGTCTTGCTGGGTATAATCAATCTCGTAAATTAAACATATTTAATAAGGATATTTCGTTATGGCAAATCAAAGAACACTTTCAATTATTAAACCAGATGCAGTTGCTAAAAATGTAATCGGCAAAATTTATGATCGTTTTGAGTCTGCAGGTTTAAAAGTAATTGCAGCTAAATTTAAACATCTTTCTGAGCGTGAAGCAGGTGAGTTTTATGCGGTACATAAAGGTCGTCCATTTTACAATGATCTAGTTAAGTTTATGGCATCTGGCCCTGTAATGGTTCAAGTTTTGGAAGGCGATAATGCCATTGCTAAAAACCGTGAGTTAATGGGTGCAACAAATCCTAAAGAAGCAGATGCTGGAACAATTCGTGCTGACTTTGCAGACAGTATTGATGCTAATGCGGTTCATGGTTCTGATGCTCCCGAAACTGCTGCAGTTGAAATTGCTTTTTTCTTTAGTGGTACTGAAATTCATTCTCACTAATTATTAAATGGACTACGAGCGCTATCAACGCCATTTCAGTTTAATTGGTATTGACGGTCAGACTAAGCTATCCCAAGCTTCAGTATTAATTGTTGGATGTGGTGGGGTAGGTAGCCCAGTTTCTCTATATTTAACAGCAGCAGGCATTGGTCGAATCGGTTTAATTGACCATGATGTTGTAGATCTATCTAATTTACAGCGTCAAATTTTATTTAATGAGAATGATTTAAATAAGTCTAAAGTTTTGTCTGCGGAAGCTCATTTAAAAGCGCTTAACTCTGAGATTGATATTAATACCTGTGTTGAAAGGCTTGATCAGACTGTTGCTGAAAAACTATTCCCTGAGTATGATTTAATTATTGATGGTAGTGATAATTTCCAAACACGCTATTTAGTAAATGATATCTGTTGCCAGTTGAACAAACCTTTTATTAGTGCAAGTGTATTAAAAACTCAGGCACAGATTGGTTTTTTTGATATTAAAAGTGGTTGTTATCGATGTTTATTTCCTGATGCACCACCTTCTGAATTAATTCCTAATTGTGCTGAGGCAGGTGTTTTAGGGTCAATTGTTGGCGTAATTGGTACAATGGCTGCGACTTTGGCATTAAATTACTTTATTAAGGATTCTTATCCTAGTAACGCCATAAAAATTTTTGATAGTGAAACGTTATCAATAAAGAATTTGTCATATGCTAAATCATCCGATTGTGTCAGCTGTGTTCAGAAAAAATATATTCCACTTTGTGCTAATAAGCATGGCTTGGGCGCTTCTCGCATTATAAAAAAATCACAAGTTAGTGCTGATAATTATTATATTGTTGATGTGAGAGAGCATTGGGAGCGATCTCTGGGGCACATAGAGTTTGATCACTTGCATTTGCCAAAATCACAAGTGAATAGCTACTTAAGCAGCTTGCATAAAAATACAAAAATACTTTGTTACTGCAAGTCAGGAATGAGAAGCCAGCAGGTAGTTGACGTCTTGTTGAAGAACGGATTTGATGCTTATTCTCTAAAGGGTGGTTATACAGAGTGGGTTTCGTCTTAAACTGCTTATAGTTAGTTCGAGTTTATCTGTTTTTTTTATATAATGATTGCTGCAACAATTGACCTGCCTTCTGATGCGAGCATGTTAAAAGTTCGGCAAGCAGCATTCGAGTTCATGAAGTCAACAGCCTTATTTTGTAGTTGGCAAAATTGATAGATTTTCATGTCTGGAAATAATTGATTTTTACCTGTTCCTATTAAATAAACATCTGCAGATGTTTTAAATAGTTCAATTAATTGATCTTTTGTCAGTGACTTAATATCATTACAAGCCCAATGATCATCTATTATTTTATTTGGGGAAATAACGATACTGTTATGGTATGTATTAGTATTTAGAATAATTTCATTTTCAGTATAAGTTTGCACAAAAACTTGGGTGTCTGGAACTGATATACCTATTTCCATTATTACCTCCTAATTTCTTATATATTTAATGAATGTCCTATAAGCATCATAAACAAATTAAAAAACGGTCGCATTATATACCACAATAAATTAGCATTCCCTACTGGTATAATTAAAAATGCAAGTAATATAAAAAAGCCCCAACGCTCTAAGCGGTTGTATTTTATTGCCATATCATTGGGTAAAAAGCTTGTTACGACTCGGCTACCATCAAGCGGAGGTATTGGGATTAGGTTTAAAACCATCAAAGCAATATTAACCATAATGCCAGCCATACCCATATAGTAAAATATTTGGCCAGCTTCAGGTTGAGATGACATAATTGACATAGAAATTTTAGCCACAATTCCCCAAAATATAGCCATTAATAAGTTCGCAGCAGGGCCTGCTATTGCAACTAATGCCATGTCTTTTTTAGGGTTTTTAAGATTGCGCCAGTCTACTGGAACAGGTTTAGCCCATCCGAAAATAAAGCCACCCATAAAAAAGAGGACGAGTGGCACAAGTATGGTACCTACCGGGTCAATATGCTTAAGTGGATTTACGCTAAGTCTACCTAATAGGGCTGCAGTATGGTCTCCGCGTAGTTTTGCAACAAACCCATGTGCGACCTCATGAAGCGTTATCGCAAATAAAACAGGGATCGCGTAAATTAATAATAATTGAATATTAAAGTTACCCATTGGCGTATACGGTTTTTTTCGTTATCGTGATGGGACTATACTATACCGATTAGAATGCTAACAGTAAAATTGAACATTAATTGGAGGTGTTATGTCAGCACATAAAAATTATCAAGTTACGCCATTACCTGAGTTTTCTAAAGTAAAAAATGATGAAATTGTACCAACCGTCAATGCTTTAGTAGATGAGTGTCGTAATAAACGAGAACAATTGCTCAATGAGAATACAGTATATACTTGGAATAACTTGGTTTTACCTATAGATGAACAAGAAGAGAAGTTAAGTCAAATGTTTTCTCCTGTTCAGCATTTAAATATGGTTGCGAATTCTCCTGAGTTGCGAGAAGCGTATGAAGCCTCTATTAATATTTTAACTGAATACGCAAGTGAGGTTGGGCAAAATAAGCAGCTGTATGAAGCTTATAAGTATGTATACGAAAATGATGTATCACTGGATTCTGTTCAGAAAAAAGCCTTAAAAGATATATTGAAGGGATTTGAACATTCTGGTGTCGCACTTCCAGAAAAAGAACGCCAACGTTTTAAGGAAATAAAATCAGAATTATCAAAGATAGCAAATAAATTTGAAAATAATGTGCTTGATGCGACAATGGGCTGGGAGTATCACACAGAGGATAAGTCTAAGTTGGCTGGTCTGTCAGAAGATGTAGTTTCGGCCGCTGAGAATAAAGCAAAATCTAAAGGTAAAACCGGATATGTTTTAGGCTTAGATATGCCAACGTACCTAGCTATAATGATGACCTGTGATAACCGTAAACTGAGAGAAACATTTTATGTTGAATATTGCACACGGGCATCAGATCAAGGCAGTAATG
>JAOMSY010000095.1 GCA_028355575.1 Francisellaceae bacterium
TAATAGTTCTGCCTGAATCGATATTTACAGGAATATATTCTAATTTAATACCTAACGGCTTATTATCAAGGTTTGAAAATATTTCAATTTGACCATTACTGATCAAATCCTTACAGAAGGTCCAATGGTCAATTTGATATTGAATAGGAATATCACCAGACATATTATTTTGCCCGAACTGTATACCTAGGGACATTTTACAGTTCTTAAAATCAACCAACAAAGGTATATGAATATATTTATCTTCATCATAGCATTCAAATTCAATTACTCCATTTCCTGCTTTTTTTACTCTCAGATATAATGATTCAAATACCCCATATTTTTTATTACACCATTGGCGTATTGAAATAGTGCTAAGTACATTTATTTTTCTACGTGGATACAGATCCTCTCGAATAATGACTTCGACCTTCTCATTACCAATTAGTGCTTTAAAACCATCAACCTCATAACGGTGCTCTTTTAGTATATTTTCTACTGACATAATTAAATATTCGTCTTCAATTATACCTTTTACAAGAAACCTTATTACAGATAGATCATTATATAATCTATCTGTATCCAATGGATTATCTGGATTCCATGTGGGATCAACCCCAGCATGCGCGATGGCACATCTACAGGTTTCGTATAAATATGTTTCAATACTTAGTATTCCATTAGCCCTAATATTTTCAATCCAATTAGGAAATACTGCCTCAATACACGCTGCTTTTGATTTGATCCAGTTCTTTTGTTTTTCCCCTTTTCGTTTAAATGCGTTGAGAACTTTATAATAACTTAGAAAGCTATATGCTTTATGAATTCTATACAGATAATCGCCTTCTCTAAATAAAGCCAACACTAACAATTGGTTTGATGACAAATTTTCTGGCAAGTATATAACCCTAAAATTTTGTCGAGTATATCTAACTTGGTTTTGCTGAAGCCCCATACGGCAAATGCGCCTTCCAGAACCCCAACTATCAACAGAGATACTCCCATCAGATATCCAGCTTATGCAGCTCAAGAATTGTAAAATTTTTTCTTTTGCAAAATCTTTTGATTTTAAATTCCTAATATTCAATGCTACAGCCGGCATTAAATTATTATCTTCACCATATGATAATAAAATAAAATTCAAATCTTCATATCTAATAATTGTATTATTTTCTGGCCAGCCAATCGTTTGATTTATATTAGCCAACACCCATGGCCCTTCTTTTCCTAACTCATTCTCAACCTCATTTCCTACAAATTGTTTCACATACCACATATAACATATCCTCGAAACATCTTGGTTGACTATAAAGCTATATTTTCTCAACACCCAGCTGCAATTGCTCCTCGCTCGGCAATAAATAAATGGCCGTTGTATCAAGCGACTCATGCCCCAGCAAATTTGCTAACTGACTAATATCTTTATTCGCTTCCATATAACGCATCGCAAAAGTATGCCTTAATACATGAGGAGAGATTCTTAAACGATCTATTTTGGCTGAAATAGCCACTTCTTCGACCATGCTTTGTAAACGTCGATCAGATAACCTTCTTTTTCTTTCAGACATAAACAATGGATCTCGATCTTTTGGAATCCAACCTTGTTTATTAAAACGGTAATCCAAATAGGTATTGAGCTTTAATCTTACTTTAGTATTTAAAGGCACAATTCTTTCTTTATTACCCTTCCCTTTTCGCACTAATACCTGACCTGAACGTTCATTTATCACGATATCACTGTAATTTAAACCAACCACTTCACTGACACGCAACCCAGCATTAAAAATCAACTGCAATATTGCTGCATTTCTGTCTCGAACAGTTGCACGTGATTTGGCAACCGCATTCAACATGGCCCAGATTTCTTTTTCAGTAAGGTATTTAGGTGCAGCACCCCGTTTTTGAGTCTTGATGAATTTAACAGATTCAAAAACATCTTCTTTCAAAACGCCCTGCCCTTTTAACCAGGTCGTAAATTTTTTAACAATAACCAATTTCGTATTTACACTCGAAGCCATTAAAAACAATGTGCCTTGCAAATAGTCACGATAATTTACCACATGCATACTTTTTATTTCTGATGCATCAACATCAATAAAGGCCAGAAAATTTTTCAAACAACCTATATGATTTTTCACTGTGGTATTGGCTGCATCCATGGTGGCTAAATAATTCTGATACTCATCCAGAATGGAACCAAAGTTTAATTCTACCTGTTTATTCAAAGAAACAATATTTGTCATAATTTACACCAGAAACGCCCTTCAACAAAATACGCCATGTTACCCTACCTATTAACCATAACATGGAAAATTCAAAAATGTTGTGGTTATTATGATTGAGAAACAGTCATTTTGGAATACATGGCATATTTTGTAGAGAATACGTTAATACATGAAACGCAAAAGAGCCTTAAACTCATGAAAATAACCAAAAGAAAAGTTTTAGTTTTGGTTTACATGAATCAAAACTAAAACTTTTCTTTTGGTTATTTTTTCGTATATTAAGCAAACAAGAAATCACAATCAATCGGAAACATTATGATTAAAAAAACACTCTCATCACTTATAGTTTTATCTAGTTTAGCAAGCGTTAGCTCGATGGCATTCTGGAACCACACCCATGTCAACCAATATGTGGCTTATGATGGAGATAAATCTCTCAATACACCACTATTTAGAGGTGACGGAATTGATCATGAAACAAACAAGAAATATAGCGATGATGGTATGAGTAATTTACCTCATTTTGGCCTTGGTGGGTACTTGGTTAGCCCTGATGGCTATAATATTGGGAAGGTATCAGTATGGCGCAGTTGGAATGAACCATTCTGGATTAATTTAGCAAATAGAGTAACACTTGCAACTTCAAATGTTACTGAAAGAGGTGTGTACAATGGTCGCTATAAATATGATATTTCCTATGAACCAATAGATAACCCAGATTCAGATTACACATTCGATGGTATATATGCTACTAATGGTTCTGATCTGAATGTCGGTTATTTTATCCAAGCAAAACGGGAAGACGACATAGGTCAAAAAATATTTGATGTAGTGATGAATATGTTTGGAAAGGCCGTAGGTGCAGGCTCAATTACTGGTGGAATTGCATTACCTGCATATGAAGACAGTACAGATCAAATATCCGTTGTTTGGAAAGTTAGCAGCGGGAAAAAAAGCAACATTAAAATACCAAAAGGGAGCTATATTAATAGCTGCAATAATACACATGTGACTCACAGTAAACATGGATTAGCTCAATTAGATAGATACACTCTTTCTGCAGAATGTAAAAATGGCGGGGGTAATAGTGTTTATTCTGAATTGGACATTACACCACTATCCTCAAACCCAGACGCTGGAACTGTATGGAACAATCAAGGACACCTTAAACTATCTTTAAATTAAGCTAGATCTAAGGATTGTACAATGAAGTTTCAAACTAAATATAGCTCCTATTTTATATTAATTTTTGGTTTTGAATATATCAAAACTTAATTTAGGTTAAAAAAAATTGAGTCAACTTTAGCTGCGCATAATATATTATATCTAACTGATATTTCGAGGCCAAATAAAGATGATCTTAAAAATATTCCCTTATCTATGAATTAGTACGTAACAATTATTATCCCTACAATCATAGTAAATATAGCCACCCAGCACCATGCAAAACAACACACGCTACACAATAATCACAGACTATTAATGTGATACTTCTGCGGCTATATGCTAAATATCCTAGAATATTATATATACTACGCACTATTGAAATTTAATTTGAATATTAACTGAAGACTCTAATTTTCAAAACATGGCATATTCTTCATAGAATATGTAATCTCACAGTGTTGGTGAAGTTGAAACTTAGCGGAAACCCTACCCCATAGCTGCGCTTATCAACTATTAAATGTATTTAGGCCAATAGATGCAAACCTGCCACGCTGCTGACTCCAATAGCCCATAAAGTTTCAAACGTAGAGCTTAAAAAAATACGAGTTCGAGCAGTTAATGTTTTTTTCATAGACACCTCCTTATCACTGTTGCCGTTGGCCAAAGGAACCATACGGATACTTACGTAACGCAGTAAAATTAATAGAAAGGCCATGGAGCCAACAATCGCTAAGGGAATTAAACCCCCACCTATCACCCCTATTGGACTAAATACACTTTCTTATTAGTATAACAAAAATTATACATAACATATATGCGACTATTTATAGTTGCATATATGTTTATAGTCTTATATTATTATAATTATACAGCACGAAT
>JAOMSY010000096.1 GCA_028355575.1 Francisellaceae bacterium
TGTTGATTTCTTCTGGTGTATCTTCCTGAAGGTTCGATTCTTCCTTATCAAGGTGTATTTCTGTTTCTGTTTCTTTTTCAGTTGTAAGCTTCTCTTGGTCTTGTTGGTCTAATTTAATGAACTTTATTTCTTTACATAGGAACTGTTTAAATTTATCAACTTCTGGTGTGTCAGAGTTTGATAAATTAACGATATTAATAATACTTTCAATGAATTTAATGATTAGATCAGAGGTTAGAAAAGTATTTTTTTCCTCTAAAAACCTTTCAGGGAAATATCTTACCAGCCATTCTATAGTCTTCTTTATTATGGTTGTCTTATTTTTTTTTGGTGAAAGGTACTCAATGCCTTCGCTAAGCATATACTCAATATACTGAGCTACCTCGAAAGACTCTTCAAGCTTCTTTTGGGCGAAGCTGGAAAATAAGTAGTAAAGTAAGCATCTAATATCACAGATTCTGGTTTCTTCAACAAAATCAGATATTTTTATTTTTACCTTTTCAAGATCTCCAATATCAAGATTCTCAACTAGATCAGTAATTATGCTAATTGAAATCTTATCAGCAACAACAATTTGATTGGTCTCATAATTTATAATTTGTCGATCCATATTTAAGCCTTCATTTAGATATTAGCCTTTACATTGCATTTAACTTACCGCAGCAATGTTGTTTAGTTATTTTGTTAAGCATAGACGTAATTTATATTAAAATTCAAATTCGTATGCTTTAAATCATTACTAAATGATTTTTTGTGTCAAAATTGAGTAGATTTACCCGCTTAATGTGCTGCTTAAAAATTGTATTATTTTGGGTTCTGTCGCAAAGTTAAAATGCGGTGCATAAAAGCCGTAATTCAAAACGCATTAAATAATCGGCAAAGAAAATCACTTGGTTACAAAACGCCAAACGAGGTATTCTTTTATCTATAGATAAAAGACCACGCCGCTTAATAAGAATTGCCCTTCGAAGTTGAATCCGCGAGGATCTAAGTGAAGCTAGAGACTAAAAGCTGAGTAGATTCATACAGTTAATTTTAATGCCATGAAAATAACCAGTTTTGATAAAAATTGTTAACTAAATTTGTTACAATGGCCTGTCATAATTTTAATAATATTTTAGGAATTGATTATATGGATGATCGTAAACAACAAGCATTAAATGTTGCACTTTCTCAAATTGAAAAACAATTTGGTAAAGGCTCTATTATGCGTATGGGTGATGAGGGAGTTGTAAAGGATATTGAAGCTATTTCGACTGGTTCGCTTGGTTTGGATGTAGCTTTAGGTATTGGTGGCTTGCCAAAAGGGCGTGTTGTTGAAATATATGGACCAGAATCATCAGGTAAAACAACGTTAACCTTACAAGCAATTGCTGAATGTCAGAAAAAAGGCGGTACAGCTGCTTTTATTGATGCTGAGCATGCCTTAGATCCTGTTTATGCAGAAGCATTAGGTGTTAAGTTGGATGACTTAATTGTTTCTCAGCCAGACACAGGTGAACAGGCGCTTGAAATTGTTGATATGTTAGTTCGTTCAGGTTCGGTTGATATGGTTGTGGTTGACTCTGTTGCAGCCTTAACACCAAAAGCTGAAATTGATGGTGAAATGGGTGATTCTCACATGGGTTTACAGGCGCGTTTAATGTCGCAAGCACTCAGAAAACTAACTGCCAATATTAAACGTTCAAATACTTTGGTCGTTTTTATTAACCAGTTAAGAATGAAAATTGGTGTTATGTTCGGTAATCCTGAAACAACAACTGGCGGAAATGCGCTTAAGTTTTATGCTTCAGTGCGTATTGAAATCCGTAAAGGTAGCCCAATTAAAAAAGGTGACGAAATTCTTGGTAATGAAACTAAAGTGAAAGTGGTTAAAAACAAAGTTTCGCCGCCATTTAAACAAGCGGTTTTTGATGTCCTGTATGGTGAAGGTGTTTCACTAGAAGGTGAGTTAATTGATTTGGGTGTTAAGCATGACATGGTTGAGAAGGCTGGTGCTTGGTATAGTTTTGATGGCAATCGTATAGGTCAAGGTAAAGATAATGTGCGTCAATATTTAAAAGATCACCCTGAAGATAAAGAGAAACTAGATAAAATGTTACGTGACTTGTTACTACCTAAGCGTGCTGAATCTAAAAGCGAAGCTTTAAGTGCTGACGAAGCATAAGAACTACGTTCTCTATTTACTATCTCGCCGTGAATACTCACGGCAAGAAATCTCTCAAAAGTTAACACAACGTCATCTCTCTCAGTCTGAGATAGAAAAGATATTTGATTATTTAGATGAATATCAATCTGATAAGCGATGCGCAGAACAGTTAGTTCGCGTTCAAACCAGTAAGCTAAATGGTAAAAACAAAATATTGCAAACAGCTTATGCAAAAGGTATTGATGATGTGCTAATAGAATATGCTATCGAAATATTAGATATTGATTGGTTTAATATAGCAAAACAGGCATATCAAAAAAAATATGGAAGTATCGAAGATCAACCATTAGATTGGTCAGATAAACAAAAACGTATGCGTTTTCTTGTATCAAGAGGATTTAGTTTTGATGAGGCAAAGGAAGCTGTTGAAACACAAACAAATAAATAAGCCCAAAGAATAAATTAGGTCTTCTCTAAAATATGCACGAATTCTTGTGTTCTGTCAGCTTTATGGTTCCTTTTGTCTTCTTTATCAGCGCGAAATCTTGAATGATCTTTAACTGCAATATCATAGTGACCATATTTTTGCATAATTGATTTAACCTGATCAACGGGCATCAATCCTTCATTATTATAGCTTAGAAAGATATATTTAAATTGCGCATTTTGAATAATTTCTTCAAAGGCGTGGCTTACTTTTTGTTTGCTGCAGTAGTCAGATTTCTGATAATTCCGTAATCCCGTTTTGCCTTTAGGTTCAAATTGATCATAGAGCGCAATCGTGTTCAGAATATGGTAATTCGAACCATACTGGCGAGCATTATAAGGTGGGTCAAGGTAGAGGATATCACCACTAATATTATGAATCAGCTGGTTACTATCTTCGTTAAAAACCAAGTTTTCTTGGTGGCTAACTTCAAATGTGGCAGGTGTTAATAACAATGGTTGTCTTGCAGTTTGTTTTACTTCTTTTAAATATGCGCCATAGACAGAGGCAGTGTTGGCAACTTTATCGGCACTCTCAATCAAAGATGCAAGTAAGAAAAAATACATGTCTTCTTCAAATTCACCTTGGTGCCACCAAAGCTCAATCTGTTTGCGCATGCAGTCTATTTTCATGCCGTTTAAATTAGAAAAGTACTGTCGCCCAGACTCGCTACCCATGCAGTAGTGGTTATAAATAAAACCATTGCTAATAACATCCAGTTCATTTAGTTTTTGAATGTAAGGCTCATAATAGAGTTGCTTACAGTTGCCGATATAGTTCCGATTTAAAACATAACTAAAATATTCAAAGTCATTGCAAATAACTTGCTTTGTGATTGACTTAAAAGCCCTGGAAACCATGCCTGTGCCAGCAAATAGATCACAAAAAATTTTATGCTCAAGATCTTGGCCTGTTACACTGCAAATGCTTTCCATTAAAAACGGAAGTAATTTTTGTTTGGAACCAATATAGTTCATCAATATTCTTAGTAGATTTAGACATTGAAAGTATAAATAAAATTATGACATATAAAAACGGAAGTTTATGCCTTATTTTTTATGATCAAGTTCGACTAACTGAGATATCATCATAATACTTTTACGACTATAATTAATTTATATTTTGATTGAGTAATATATCTATGATTGAAACTGATCGTATTGTGTCTGCAACTGCCAAGCCTGAAGAGGTCACAATTGACAGAGCAATACGCCCTAAGAAATTAGCTGAATATGAAGGTCAGCCTGCTGTTCGAGAGCAGATGGAAATATTTATTAAGGCGGCACTTGGTAGGGGAGAGGCATTAGATCATGTATTAATTTTTGGTCCACCAGGACTAGGTAAAACAACACTTTCCATGATTATTGCCAATGAAATGGGCGTAAAGCTTAAGCAAACCTCTGGCCCAGTCTTAGAAAAAGCGGGTGACTTGGCAGCAATATTAACGAATCTTGAAGCAAATGATGTTTTATTTATTGATGAAATTCATCGTTTAAGCCCTGTTATTGAAGAAATATTATATCCAGCGATGGAAGACTTTCAGCTCGATATTATGATTGGTGAAGGGCCTGCTGCTCGATCAATTAAACTAGATTTACCACCATTTACATTGG
>JAOMSY010000097.1 GCA_028355575.1 Francisellaceae bacterium
CAAACCCATTCTTTTTCCATATAGTTTTTTAGCGGTTAGTTTGCCTAATATATGGCTAGGGTTATTGATAAAATATTCATTCAGGCTTAATGAATACCCATCTATTACTTTATGGTTAATGTTCGCAAATGAATGACTATTTTTAACGCCTTTTTGATAAAGAACAATGTCTACGGTAATGGTTGCATTATCAAATAGCGATTCAGGCAAGCGAAAAGCCGCAATGATTGAGCCATTTTCAGCCATGTAGGTAGCTAGTCGGAATACGTCAGTAAATAGACAGTAAGGACTTTAAAAAACTGCCCTATCCCTTATTCTATCTAACTCCCAAGGTTTATTGTTTAAATTTAACACATTAGTCTACCCATCATTTAATTTACACTGATTAACTTCTATCGTTAGATGCGATATTTTATGAAATTGTTCTAATATGTTTTTATAGTGGTTTATAGAATTAGGGTGATGTGTCACCAGAGAGATAATTGCAGCATAGTGGTTAGCGCTGACTTTCCAAATATGTAAATCTGTAATTTTATTATCTGCATCACTTTCAATACTATCTTTAATTTTTTGTTTATATGATTCATTAATACTTTCATCTAGCAGAATTGGCCAAGTTTGTTTTAATAAGCCATAAGACCAACGGATAATAATAACTCCTCCAACGATCCCCATGAGTGAGTCCAGCCAATTCCAGCCTAAATACTTCCCAAAGCTAAGGGCTATTATAGCTAATACAGAAGTTAACGCATCAGCCAATACATGTACGTAAGCTGCTCTAAGATTATGGTCGTGGTGATGGTGGTGATCATGATCTTCAGTGTGTGCATGATGATGGTGATGATCATCTTTTAATAAAAACGCACTGATCACATTAATAAACAGACCAAAACACGCAACAAAAATAGCTTGGTTAAACTCAATTTCGTGGGGATTTATAAAGCGCCCCAAGGATTCAATTAACATCATCAGTGCGACCACAGCTAAAGCAACCGCACTGGCAAACCCACCTAATACGTTAACTTTCCCTGTTCCAAAAGAAAATCTTGGGTTATTGGCGTGCTTTCTAGCATACCAGTACGCAAAAATAGCCAACAAAAATGCAGCCACATGGGTTCCCATATGCCAACCATCTGCAAGTAATGCCATAGAGCCATAAGCTGTACCAGCTATAATTTCTATGATCATAGTGACTGCGGTTAATATTAAAACATAGCGTGTTCTTTTTTCACCTTTATTGTTCTGTAGGGAAAAATCATGATCATGTTTTAATGTATCTAAATGATTACTTGTATGCATTTGATGTCCTTAAACCCTTAATTTACTTCCAATACATTTTTAATAACTTGATTAATTCCAATGCTGCTTGTCTCTGATTAGGATCAATTTCATCTGGTATATTAATTATATGTTCCTGAATATGCCCCTCAACCAATTCTCCAAATAAGCCATTCATTGCACCTTTACAGGCTGCGAGTGTTTGTAATACTGCAAAACAGTCCTTCTTCTCTGTAATGCCTTTTTCAACCGCATCAAGTTGACCTTTAATCCGTCTAATGCGTGAGATGATATTCTTGTTTTCTGCTATATGTGACATGTCTAGAAATATACTCCATACTGGTATGCAGTATATTAGCTGATTTTTTCTAGATTAATTAGCCTGATAGCTTAAATATTTAAATATTCTCCACCATTCTTATATTAAGGCAGCAAATAAATTAAAGGATATGTCATGTCTAAAACTGCAGTTTTATATCGGATGGAGACGGATGCTCATATATGCCCTTTTGGGCTTAAGTCCAAGCACTTACTAAAACAACAAGGTTATAAAGTTGAAGATAACTTATTAACCACACGTGAAGAAACAGATAAATTTAAAGCAAAACATGATGTTAAAACAACGCCTCAAACTTTTATTGATGATAAGCGCATCGGTGGATATGATGATCTAAGATCGTTTTTTAATAAAAAATCACTTAATCAATCTGGTACCACTTATAAACCAATCATCGCTATTTTTGTAACAACATTTTTAATGGCAATATCTACAAATTATCTTTTAACACAGAGTCTGTGTTGGATCACAATACTCGAATTATTTATTGCCATAAGCATGTGTGTGTTAGCCATTTTAAAATTACGTGATTTGAATGGATTTTCAAACCAATTTTTGGCTTATGACTTGCTGTCTCAAAAGTATGTGCCTTATGCATATTTTTATCCATTTGCAGAAGCATGCGCAGGTATTGCAATGATTGGGAGTGTTTTAATTTGGATTGCATCACCTGTGGCAATCTTTATTGGAACAATTGGCGCAGTTTCTGTATTTAAAGCAGTTTATATCGACAAACGCGAACTTAAATGTGCTTGCGTAGGTGGTAATAGTAATGTACCGCTAGGTTTTATTTCCATGACTGAAAATGTCATGATGATAGTGATGGGGATATGGATGTTAATCAAATTTATATAATTTAAGCTTTATTAACTGGCTTTAATCGCTCCAAACACACAGCTTAAAGTTATCAGAGTGTTGTTTGCTTTATTTCTGGACTCTGCTTGACGAAATATTTACCAACCGCCTAAACTGAATGCTATATAGATTAAAGTTGTTGATTATTGCTTTGTTACGTTTTTATAAAATAATAAGCATATTCATTATTTTCATGGTTATTCAACAATCAGTTGTGGGGTTAGTTGATCAACATCAATCACACCAATCTAACTTCAATACTGGTATAAGCTTGATTGAAACCCAAAGGGAATCATTGGCAGAGAATAAGTTGATTTCAGATCAAGACCATACGGATTGTGAACACTGTTGTCACTGTCATAACTTATCGCTTTATTATTTTTCATACAATACGACTATTAGCTCGACAGGCTCTAATATTTCTTTGCTATTACCTTTTGATGATATGACCTATGACCAATTGTATTTAACACCATATAAACCGCCGAAAAGTTAATCCTAAATTTTTCAATCAATATTATAAATTGCTTACCAGCTCTTCAAAATCAACCCTGAATGATTGTTTAGGATGAATACTCATGTTAAATATTTTATACCTGTCTTGGAATAAGAGAATCTTATTAGCATTTCTTGTTTTTCAAGTAATGTTTATAGCCATAATTACTGTACCCTACTCTATATATGCTCGAGAGTTTAACCAAAGTATAACGCTTTCAAATGCAATTGAGTTAACTTTAAATAAAAATCCTGAACTAAAGGTTTATCAGTTTCGTGATAAATCTTTAAACGGTGAAGTTCAAACTGCAGGATTAAACCCTGGGTATGTATTAGGTGCTAATATTGATAGCTTAGGTGGAAGTAATGCCGAAACTAATCCAGCAAATCCTAATTTTGGAATCACCTTATCTTCTGTTATTGAACTAGGTGGCAAAAGAGACGCCAGAGTACAAACGGTTAATGCCAGGCGCTCAAAGCTTCAAGTATTACGGCAAACGACCGCATTAGATTTAATGGCTGAAGTAATGAGACGATATATTGCTATATTGGCCGCCCAAGAACGCATCAAAGTAGCAATTCAGGCACAAGGAATTGCCCAAGATACTTTGGATGCTGTCAAAAAACGAGTTACATCAGGAATATCTCCGATGGCAGATATGAAGCGTGCAATGGCTAGGCTCTCTCAAGCGAAACTATCCGTCATAAAAGAAACACAACAACTCAAATATCTTAGATCCGCATTATCAATATTATGGGGAGATAAAACACCTAACTTTACTTATGTTGCAGGAAATTTATATCAATTAGACCCAGAAGTTACATTCCAAAGTTTATATGATCAAGCCAAAAATAGTCCAGATATTGCTTTATTTGCTGCCGATAGTCGTTTGCGTGAAGCAGAATTACAATTAATTGAAACTCAGTCTACTCCAGATGTTGATTGGACAGTAGGACTGAGTCAATATACTGCTTTAGATTATCCTGTTTTAGTTGCTGGCGTAAGTGTTCCTTTATTTACTAATCAGCGAAATAAAGGTGCGATTGAAACGGCTGTTGCAGCAGGAGAAATTACAACTGTAACCCAGGAATCAGCGTTACTCAATTTACACACACAACTGTATCACGCCTATCAAAATCGTAAACAAGCTGTTTTGACAATTCGAGCGCTGCAAGATGAGATCATTCCACTATTAAAAGAGTCACTTAAGCAAACAAGATCATATTATCA
>JAOMSY010000098.1 GCA_028355575.1 Francisellaceae bacterium
GTATTAATTGAAAATAAAAAAGCGAGTAGTATCAATATACCACAAACGGCACCTACGACCATAATTGTCTTTTTGTTCAATTCAAGTGCTTTTGGTTTCTTTGAACGAACTATCGACTCATTATCATTACGTTTTTTAGCCACGCTTTTATCCTAATTATTTTTTCTCAATTTCAACAATCTGCAAACTATCAGCGGTCTTAATTCCTTGTTTTAAATAAGCTTTGTCAAATACGGAATCTACGATTAAATATGGCTTTTTAACACGCCAGTTAATCATACTTTGTTCATCACCGTTACTCTGAATTACTTCTATGATTGGCAATTCTGCATTAGTCGTCCAAAATTCTTTTGGTAATAACACAAAGGTTTGACGGTCACTGCTGAATACTTGCTGTGGATACCATGTAGGCGTCGGTCCTGTATACATTTTCCAGTTATAATTAAAATTCATATCAGACAAATCTAAGTCTTGCGATTCTTGATTTTGAGTATTTGAATATGGCAAGCTTTCTGCACCAAAGGTCTGAATCATATTAGATTCATACACCCAATTAACTGAAACCATATAAGTATCTTGGTCAGTAGAGACAAATATCAAGTGATATGTTCTTTTATTTGTGGTAACAACAACCGTATTTTCAATACCAGGACTAGTCGGTTTGACAAGAATATGTTGCTGGATATTATCTCCTTCGCCACTATAGGTAGACGCTAACTGCCATCTTAATGTATCACCTGCTGCTTGAGATATAATTTTCTCACCTACTTCCAAAGTGATATCAGTAATTTTTAAAGGAGCAGAATAAATTGTATAAACCGCACCTGGCATATAAGCATAGGTCATCATGGCATTAAAAAAGTCTTTCTCAGATGGATACTGCTGAGCACTTTTATTCGCCTTATCAACTGCTTCTTCTTTTGATAAATATTTTTTCTCACTAACAAACTTACCATCTACTTTTTGAGTATTAGGTACAGGTCTAAGTTGGCCAGGCATAGCCACAGGAACATACTCTGTAACAACCCGTGTTTCAACTCGGTCAGCATTGACTGCTTTAACGAAGTTTGAACTATCGTTAAAATCTACTTGGCTGCCGCCGCCTCCAAATGTGTTACACCCTGCCAATAAAATTGCTGTTGCAGGCAGTAGAGCATATTGCAATGTTTTTTTGATCATCTACTAGATCCTTTTTGATTAAATGAGAAATATCCTATTCTTAACCCAAGCGGATTGATCAGCATCTCCTGGAATGTTTTAGGTGGTTTATTTTTAGACAGAGTAAATATACCACCATATAACAATACTGATTGGGTTTTACCTTCCATGTTTAACGTAGTTTGCTGCCAAGTAACATCAAAACTATTATTGCCAAGCGTATTGATATTAACAATTTTAACTGCTTGCGTAACTTGTCCAACCTGTTTGTTCGGTTGAGTATTCATTGCATATTCTTTTAATTGAAGCTGACCTTGTCCTTGGACAGATAGCTGAGCCATACGCCATTGATAATTTAATACAACCGGATCCAGCGGCGTGCTCATAATATTTCGAATAAAGTCACCAATAAATGATTCTTTTTGAGCGACTGTTGGAACATAACTTTGATTAACTGGCCTAACATTAACGATATTGTCTTGCGGCTCGATTTCAGCGACATAAACATAACGCTCTTGCATACTCATTTGCATAAAAATAATTATAATAAGCAGTAAAACCACGCCAATGCTCAATAAACAAGCTAATCGCCAGTTTTTTACTTGCGCCTTAGCAGAGCCAATTCTTTGCTCCCACTCATCATAAGCATCTTGGTACTTTTGAAAATTGTCCTTATTTTCTGCCATCATCCTTGCCTAATTTATTGAAAACACCATCACCCAGTGTCACCCTAAAGACCAATTCTTCCATATAAAAGCCGAGCGGGTTCAGTTCTATCAATGAAACTTTTTGTGGCGTTTCAGTTGATATTAGTGATTTAAGTATAAAGGTTTGTGATATACCAGAGGCGTTATAAATTTCTAATGAAAAATTCACCTCATCATCATCTGAAACCTTAAAATCTTTCAGTTTGTACTTACTATCTCCGATATTAATTTTAACGAATCGCTCTATGTCATACCTCGCATCTTCAGATAAGAATGCCTTTAACCAAACCTCAGAGCTTTCTGGTGAGCTACTTGTAATATGCTTTAGAGTCTTTTCTATAAACTGCTTATAGGCATAACCAGGAATCTTGAACCTGTCGTACAACATACCATATGATTTGATATAGCCTTTATTTGTTACCCCCACTGCATAAATACTAAACGGAGATGAATTCATGATCATAATTAACATTAAAACTAGAAAAAGAGAGAATCCCGTTGCTGCAACAAATCCATAACGCCACAGGCGCGCTTTTTGGATATGCTGACCAACCATCATATCAAACTCTTTCTGAGGCTTTTGGTACGGCGTTACTACCTCACCATAATGATATGATTTTAAGTCTTTTCCATAAGGAAAATTACCCGATTGACCAGACACTATTATTCCTTAACAAAATGACTTTGAATAATTTCATCTGCCCAATCCATTCCCTTCATGTGCAAATACTTCTTAAGGAATTTTTCATGGTCTCCACCAGCGGCATCAAGAACCTGTGCGATTTTACGTTTATCTTCAGGCCCTGATACAGCACAGAAAGCGAGTGCCACAGGCCCAAGACCAAGCTCAAACAGACAGTTACCCTTGTATGACTGGAAATAGTACTGACGTTTAGGTGTTGCATGACTTAATATTTGCACTTGTCTTGCATTTAACCCAAGCGCTTCATAACCCTCAGCAACATTTGGTTCCATTGCTCTATCATTCGGCAGGAATATTCGAGACGGACAAGACTCATTTAACGCAGATACCAATGAAGAATTCAAAGCATCGGCTACTGATTGTGTTGCAAAAATAACAGAAACATTATGTTTACGAAGTGTTTTAAGCCATTCTTTAATTTTATCAGCAAACATCGGATGATCTAAGAACAACCATGCTTCATCGAGTATCATTAATGTTGGTCTACCAGAAAAACGTTTTTCTAGTACGTGGAATATATATGCCAATACTGGGGCAATAATTCTTGGAGTAGACATAAGCTTCTCCATTTCAAAACATTGCCAATCAGAGCCATAAAAATGCTCTTCATCACAATCAAGTATCTCACCATATGGCCCACCTAATGTATAGGTATCTAGCGCAATTCGTAATTTTTTATCTTGAATAAATGATCTAAGCCCTGTCAATGTTCTCTGATTCTTAGGGGTTTCAGCCAAGTTAGTTAAGGCGTTCCATATAATTTCTTTGGTCTCTGGAATAATCTCAATATTTTCGTTTATTAATAATCCAATAATCCAATCTGAAGCCCAAACTCTTTCTTCTTTATCATCAATAAAAGCCAATGGCTGAAATACCAAACCACCTTTACCAACATCACCAACTTCATAGAATTGACCATTCACACCTTTGGTTAGTGCATAGAAACTACCACCTTTATCAAATATAAAGACTTGAGACTGATCATAACGCTGAAATTGACTTGCCATAACATTCAACAACACCGATTTACCTGCACCGGTTGGACCTAGAATCATCTGATGCCCAACATCTCCAATATGATTTGATAATCTAAATGGCGTGTTACCCGAAGTCCTAGCATACAGTAATGGTGGCGCTTTCAAATGATTATTACGAACAGGACCTGCCCAGACGGCAGAAAATGGTAATAGATGCGCTAAGTTTAAAGTATGCATTAAAGGCATACGAACGTTTGCATTTGCATGACCTGGCAACGATGAAAGCCAAGCTTCAACTGAGTTAATGGATTCAGTAACAGTTACAAAACCTAAGCCGTTAATGACTCTTTCAATCTCGCGCTGTTTTTCATAAACACCTTCTTGATTTTCATCCCATACCGTAATCGTGGCAGTATAATATCCAAATGCCACATGATCATCAGCAAGCTCTTGCAGTGCTTCATCAGAATCAACAGACTTTTGCATGGATGCATTATCAACCATGGCGCTTTCACTTTTTGCCATAGTCTCTTTTAGCAAGGTCAAAACCCCTTTACGCTTGGCAAACCATTGGCGCT
>JAOMSY010000099.1 GCA_028355575.1 Francisellaceae bacterium
AATATTTTTGCGGGTAGCTAATAACTTTACCAATGACCCAACAGTTCAAAGCAAGAATTATCTGAGCGCATAAGGATAGGTAAAGAATAGAAATTGAATGCCATTTACGGAAAAATGAAGAAAAATGGCACCTTCAAGAGATTTAGTCTTGAGGTATGCCCAGCCATAAAAAACACCAGCAATGCTTGCCATAATAATCATTAAATATCCCATCCTATAGTGGTAACACCCAAAGATAACACTAGACAATACAAGTGCTAGCCACCATGGAAATTTAAGCTTTATAAATTGCTTGAGTAATATACCTCTAAATAAAATTTCTTCAGTAAAGCAAACGAAAAACAAGTTCGTTAGCGCCCAAAACCAAAAAAGGTGATTCCATTTAATTTCAAAGCTAATAAAACCAAGCAAAATACCTGGTAAAATTAAAGAAACTGCTGTGATGAGGATAATGTACCATTGACCATAAATTGCTTTTATTAAAGTCGATAATTTATCAAAAAACTGATTCCGACAGATTAGTATAAATAAACAAGCTATAAATGCCTTCTGAAAATATACACCCATTGTATAGGGTGCTGATATGGCTGATACCTGATATTTAATAACGGGAAACCAAATATGCCAGCCTGCAAAAGGCAAAATGATAGCAATCGAGACAAAGATGATCCCCAGGCCAAAAAGAAACTGATATAAATGATTCTTTGATTCCTGATAGGAATGCAGT
Organism: Francisellaceae bacterium; assembly: GCA_028355575.1. GTDB lineage: Bacteria > Pseudomonadota > Gammaproteobacteria > Francisellales > Francisellaceae > CAJXRW01. The sequence continues at coordinate 728 of JAOMSY010000099.1, forward strand.
AACAAAGCCAATATCAGAAAAAAGAAAAGAGAGTAAACATACATATTTTGGATGATAATAAGCACCAAAACATTCAAGACCAATAAAGCAAAAGCAATGGGTCTTAAAGACTGCTTATAGCCCATTAATATAATTATTGGTACAAATACAAAGCACAGACATAACCAAAATGACTCACTCAATAATGCTACATAACTAAAGCTATTCATTATGAGAAAGGTGTGACTAATTTACCTTTCTCTACTGCTGGCCTAGCATCAATTTGTTTTACCCAGCGCAGTAAATTAGGATAACTTTGGATATCTAAAAATTCAGCAGCACCATAAACTCGATTTAAAGCAACACCGCCATACCAAGGAAAAATAGCGATATCGGCAATCGTATACGCATCACCACAAATATATTCATTTTTAGAAAGTTGCTTTTCAAGTACATCTAACTGGCGCTTAAGCTCCATCGTAAAACGATTGATACAATATTCAATTTTTTCTGGTGCGTACGAATAAAAATGACCAAATCCACCACCCACATAAGGCGCACTACCCATTTGCCAAAATAACCAAGACAAACATTCTGTTCGCTCGTGAATATTTGTTGGAATCAATGTGTTAAATTTTTCCGCTAAATACACTAAAATTGAGCCTGATTCAAACACACGCAAACTAGGCGAAACACCATTATCTACCAGCGCCGGTATTTTTGAGTTTGGGTTAATAGCAACAAATCCACTCGAGAACTGGTCACCCTCACCGATGCTGATTTTATGTGCATCATATTGCGCACCTTGATATCCTTGTGCAATCAGCTCTTCAAGCATAATCGCAACTTTAACACCATTTGGTGTTGCAACAGAATACAATTGAATAGGCTTATCACCTTTTGGCAGTTCTTTTTCAAACCGAGCCCCAGCAGTTGGCCGATTAATTGAACCCCAGGTGCCACCTAAGCTTTTATCTTCTTTCCATACTTCTGGTACCACATATTCTGATTTCTGACTCATAATTATCTCTCCTTTTATTGATATAACTGAACTATAGCATAGACATGCTGAAAAGATATTTGATGTTAGCAATGCTTAGGTTTAGCATAGAAATACGTTTTCTTATCTAAATTTAAACAAATGCAAAAACAGAAAATTTATGAAGAAGTCACATACAGGATTAAATTATTAACACAAGGTGAAACAGACCTCATTGCCATTTTATCAACGGTATCTTGCGAGCTCTTTCATGCTTTTGACACTTTCCACTGGGTTGGTTTTTATCGGAATGTTGGCAACAATTTATTAAAGATTGGGCCTTACCTTGGTGGTCATGGCTGTTTAACAATCCCCTATGGAAAAGGTGTTTGTGGTAAATGTGCTTTGGAGAAGAAAACACAAATTGTGACTGATGTTAACGCAATTGAAAATCATATTGCGTGCTCTTCTTCCACACAGTCTGAAATTGTATTACCCGTATTTAACCAACAAAATGACTTAATTGCAGTATTAGATATTGATTCAAATAATTTAAACAACTTTGATCATACTGATGCGCATTATCTTGAAAAATTACTACTTTTAATTAATACCCTTTGAGTAAAGAAAATTAAAAAGCAACTCGCTATGCTTATATCAATAATTTTTTAATGATTAGGAAAATATCATGTCAATTTTGCACACACCTATACAACTAGGCGCTTTGAAATTACAAAACCGGATTATCATGTCACCTCTAACAAGATGTCGTGCAGATGAAAACCGGGTTCCAACTGATTTGATGGTTGAGTACTATAAACAAAGAGCTACTGCTGGCATGATTATCACAGAGGCAACTTCAATTAGTCCAATCGCTGTTGGTTATCCAAGAACACCTGGCATATGGTCAAAAGCTCAAATTGCAGGCTGGAAAAAAGTGACTGATGCTGTTCATGCAGAAGGCGGTATAATTTTATTGCAACTTTGGCACGTTGGCAGAATATCAGACCCTATTTATCTTGATGGTGCCCTACCTGTTTCAGCGAGCGCAGTCAAACCAACAGGCACCGTGAGTCTTGTAAGGCCAAAAAAAGAATTTGTGACCCCAAGAGCCTTAACCATTGATGAAATCAAGCAAACAATTTCAGATTATAAAAAAGCCGCCATCAATGCCAAAGAGGCGGGTTTTGACGGTGTTGAAATCCACGGAGCAAATGGGTATTTACTTGACCAATTTTTACAAGACAGTACAAATAAACGTTCTGATGAATATGGCGGTTCATTACAAAACAGAGCCAAGCTCATGCTAGAGGTAACCGATGTGGTCACTGAAATTTGGGGTAGCTCGAAAGTTGGCATGCATTTAGCACCTCGCTGTGATGCACATGATATGGCGGATTCAAATCCCATTGAGACCTTTAGTTATATTGCTTCTGAACTTGGTAAACGTAAACTTGCCTTTATATGTTCCCGTGCCGCGTTAGGAGATGATCACTTATCTAAGCAGCTTAAAAAAGCGTTTAATGGTCACTATATCATTAACCAAGGACTTGACCGAGAAACAGCAGAAAAAGCCATTAATAATGGTGAAGCAGATGCCGCAGCGTGGGGGCAATCTTTTATTGCAAATCCTGATCTAGTAAAACGCTTTAAACACAATATCCCACTCAATAAACCTAGACCAGAGCTTTTCTATATAGGGGGTCACGAAGGATATACCGATTATAAGTTTGCAGCCACATCTGATGTATAATTTAACAAATTGCCTTTAACTCCCAAGCTTAAGCATTTTCAACACAACAATATCTAATAAATACGCTTATTCAAGCGTTATTATTAGGTTAATCCAATCAATGTTTTTCTTGATTATTAATAGGCTATCTGTAGCAAAAATAGTCATATATGTTATCCAAATCTAACTAAACAAGATATTCCAAAGCAAAACCTTAAGAAACCTACGAATTTTATAAAAATTCGATATACTTAGATAACATATTATATTTAACTGGAAGAGTATTCGTTATGGGTGGGACGGTAAATACAACAGGATCAGGTCTATATGGCAATATCGAGCCGATTATTCCTGGATTAGTTGGGTTTACGATGGCGCCTCAACAAATATTGCAACCAAGCTGCTCAAATGTTCAATTCGAAGATAATCCTATTGACACCAAAGCATCTGTCCACCCAGTGACCATTCCAATTCCAGGAATACCTGGACTGATTACAGGAACAGCTGGTATGAGCGGAACGGAGTCACTAAATTCAAGCAGTTTTTTTTCTATTAATAATAGTGCTGTAAATTGTAGTGATGCGCTAAAATTACAAAATA